>DAOUUS010000225.1 GCA_030668065.1 Candidatus Methanophagales archaeon | reverse complement strand
TCAGGTAGTATAGAGTTTAACGAACGCAATAGGTGTTAAAATGGCAAAAAAAGCGCGTATCTTAATCGTGGAAGATGAAGCTATCGTGGCAGAAGACCTGGAAATGGCGGTTACCAATATAGGTTACGAGGTGGTGGGTCGTGCCGCCAGCGCAGATGAGGCAGTGAAAAAGGCGGTTGTGCTTAAGCCTGATTTGCTATTGATGGATATTGTGCTGATAGGGCGTAAAAACGGCATAGACGCTTCGCACGAGATAAAAGATAAGACCGATATTCCTGTTATATTTCTGACTGCATATACGGATATTGTGCTGATAGATAAAGCGAAAAGCACCGAACCGTATGCTTATCTTGTTAAACCGTTTCAGGAACGGCAACTTTTCGCGTCCATTGAGATGGGGCTTTACAAATGCCGGGCGGAGAGAGATTTAAAAGCGAGCGAGAAGATGTATCATCTACTGGCAAATAATACTGTTGATTGTATCTGGCTAATGAATTTGAACTTTGAATTTACGTATGTCAATCCTTCTATTCTTCAAATGGTTGGGTTTACGCCTGAAGAATGGGTTGGAAGTTCGTTATCTGAGCATTGTTCGCCGGAAGATATGGCTCTTATTTTGAATTTAACGAAGACTGAGCAGAAGAAAAGTCCTGAATCGAGTGATTTAACGTTTGAAATGCAATTATGGCATAAGAATGGTGAGAAGATAGACGTTGAGATAAGTAATAAGCTTGTATTTGATGCTGCTGGAACTCTAGTAGGATTTCAAGGAGCTACCAGGGACATCACAGAGCGCAAACGTGCGGAAGAGCAGGTAGAAGAGGCTTATAGATTGCGAGAACACTTCTTAAAAGAAACGTCACACCGAATTATCACTCCGGTGGCTATCATCGGAGGATACACCGATTTATTAGAGGAATCTGCCGATCATAGCGACCAGCAAAAAGAGTATATTAGAATCATACGCGAAAGAAACGAGGAAATACAGGAACTGGTGACTGATTCGTTAGCGGGAAAGTATCTAAAGGAGCATGTGGAATAAAAAAATGGACTACACAATCTTGATTGTGGATGACGAAGAACCGATTCACAAACTACTGCCACTTTTTCTGGTGCGGCATGAGAAGCATACGTTTACTGTGCATTCAGCCGAAAATGGCGCGGAGGGGGTTGATAGGTACAACAAGCTGGCAGGAAACGGGCAGAAGCTCGACCTCGTGCTTATGGATCTCCGAATGCCTGTGATGGACGGTGTAGAATCAACTATACGGATAATGGCTAACGACCCGAAAGCAAACATTTACCTGTTCACCGCCTACGCAAAAACCGAGGTAGAACAAGAAGCGCTCGATGCAGGAGCAAAAGGTACAATAAGCAAATCCTCGGATTGGTACAAGACGGTAAACACGATTGTGACTATTCTGGAATCCACGTGAAACCGAAGTATAAGTTTATGATTTGGTGACCTGATGATAGAACTGGACGGCAAATACAAATGTATGGTAATGGCTATTCTTTTATGTATTTGTTGCGTTATCACGTATTATTTTCATACGGTATTGTCAATCTGCGTTGTTTTTACTCACTTTTTTTACATTCCTATTATTTTAGCTGCGGTGTGGTGGAAACGGAAAGGTTTAGTTGTGGCGATTTTTTTAGCGGCACTGTTGATTCTCAGCCATCGCGCCATTCCTGATGAGTATGTAGCCCCGGCATACGATTTCATTCGTGCTCTTATGTTTGTAATTGTCGCTTTTGTAGTTGCTATGCTAAGCGAGCAGATTGCGAAGGCGGAGGAGACACTGCGGAAGAACAAGGAGAAATACCGGACAGTAATTGAAAACATAAACGATGTAGTGGTTGCTTTAGATACGGAAGGCAAGTTTACATATCTCAGCCCAAGATTTGAAGAGGTTACCGGTTACCTTCCGGAGGACGTAATAGGACATCCCTTTACAGAAGTTCTTGCCCCTGAATACCGAGAATCCACGGTTGAGCGTTTCAGAAGAGGGCTTTCTGGCGAAACAATTGCGCTTTATGAGGTTGATCTTTTGCTAAAGACGGGAAAGCGACTACCCATAGAATTAAGCGTCACCACCTTATTGAACTCGGACGGGCAGCCCGTTGGCCGGCTTGCTGTTGCACGAGACATCTCAGAGCGCAAGAAGACAGAAGAAAAACTGAGGCTATTTTCGCATTCTTTTGACAGTTCGATTGATGGCATGGCTATGGGCGATCTCGAGGGTAGGATTACCTATGTGAATGAAACTTTTACTAAAATGTTCGGCTATTCAAGAGAAGAGTTAATTGGGGCTGAGATTGCTTCCATCTATTCTGCGGATCAAATACCAAAGCTGAAAGAGGCACTTAGGACAACATTGGAAGAGGGTTGGACCGGTGAATTAATTGCGAAGAGAAAAAATGGTACTCTATTTCCAATAGTTGTATCTTCGTCAAGAGTAAAGGATGATGAAGGGAAGGTTATAGCACATATGGCGAATCATAGGGACATCACCGAGCAGAAGCAGAGGGAGGAGGAACGAGAAAGCCTCCTGAAAGAGCTTGAAGTAAAGAACACCGCGCTGGATAGTTTCGCTTATACAGTCTCGCACGACCTAAAAGCGCCTCTTGTCTCGATTCGTGGTTTTGCGGGTTTGCTACGAGACGATTTGAAACAAAAAGAAGCGGAAGGGGTAGAACGCGATTTAAAGTACATAGAAACTGCCGTTACAAAGATGAACCACCTTGTGAATGACACGTTAGAACTATCGCGTATTGGTCGTGTGGCGAATCCAGCGGAAGATGTGCCTTTTTGCGAGCTTGTTCAAGAAGCACAGGAACAAACACGGGAACAACTAAATTCGAGTGGTGTAGAACTATCAGTGGCAGATGACTTTCCGGCTGTTCATGTGGATCGGATGAGGATAGTTGAGGTGCTTGTGAATCTTATAACAAACAGTGTAAATTACAGGGGTGAGCAATCGCAGCCAGAAATAGAATTCGGGTACCGGGTGGAAGGCAATGCAACCGTTTTTTTTGTGGCGGATAATGGAATCGGGATAGACAAGAATCAGCACGAAAAGGTGTTCGATTTGTTTTATAAGGTGGATACCGATAGCATGGGTACGGGTGCCGGGCTCGCAATCGTGAAACGGATAATAGATGTGCACGGAGGTCGCATCTGGATAGAGTCGGAGAAGGGTAAAGG
>DAOUUS010000295.1 GCA_030668065.1 Candidatus Methanophagales archaeon | reverse complement strand
TTAGCACAGGATTCATGGGTACTAGCACTGGAAGGCATTTTTGCACTGATCATCGGCTTTTTGATCTTGTTCTGGCCTGGAATGACTTTGGTAACGTTAACCATCTTCGTGGGTGCTTTTGCGCTGGTAAGCGGTATCTTCACTCTTGTCGGTGCGCTAAAAGCGAAAAAAGGGAGTCGCGGGTTGGCAATCCTTCACGGCGTGGTTGGTATCATATTTGGGTGCATCATCTTTGCATGGCCGATAGCCACTACCGTAGTGCTACTTTGGTTTATCATGGCATGGTTAGTAGTTAGCGGTATATTCAGGATCGTAGCTGGTTTTTCGCTACCGAAAGGTGACGTAAGTAAAGGTCTGCTCATATTGAACGGAGTTTTAGCGCTGATCATCGGTATTCTGTTGATCGCTCTCCCACCAATAGAAGGACTGTTAACCACAGCCATTCTAATAGGTTTTTACGGCATTTTTGGTGGCATAACGCTTATTATGCTATCATTCATGGCAAAGAGCGTGCAGTCGCAAATGGGTGCCTGAAGCACGAGATAGCGGTGGTGCAACGTCAGTTAAAGGAAGGGGTGAGAACTGAATAGCCCCTTCCAGACATTTTTTTTTTTACAAGGCTATTACAAAGAGAAAAAGAGTTTTTATACGGTTCTATCGTATATTTTGCAGTTTTTGAGTTGCAATCGCCATTTTGCTATTTCAAGTCTCTTATAGTCCAAACAGTGTCAATCCATACCTTAGGGGGCGTAACGAGCGGATTGTCCCGTTCTTTCTCGGTATAAGGGCAAAAGAGGATTTATCAACAGGGCACTCCAACGCGAACTTATCTGGCCCGTCCGCAATATCTTTTACGTATTACTGTTCTATCGGCGTCAATACAGGACACGCCCCTTTTATCGGTTAGTGCTGAATGGTAGTAGCTTTATTATGTTCTCGTGAAAATCTGTGTAATCTTGTGGTTTGCTAAGCAATTACTCTCAAATATTTGGATAGTGCCTTTCCACCGGAGATGAAGCTCGTAATAACGCTCGATAGCCATTCAGCGCATACATAGGAGACCAAGGAATTTCTATTAACGGTGCCAAATCGCTTCTCTTTTGTGTTCACGCCAAAACACGCATCATGGCTCAATATTATTGAGTGCCTTTTTAGAGTAAAATGGCAAGAAGTTTTCTTAGAGGCATACGAGTTTCATCAAAAGAGGAACTCAAAGAACATATTCTCAAATACTTCGATGTGCTAAATCAAATGCCCGTGGTTTTCAAATGGAAATATAAAATGGACGAAATTCCTGGAGGGGTGGTCTCGAATGTTTATTGATATAATATTAAGAAACGCTACAGTAGTTATGCTACCTACCGTTCAAACGGAAAACTACGATTTATTTGAATCAAGCTATACTATTTTTATAGGATGAAAAAAGACCGGCATGTCCTTGAGACGTTGGGCAAGACAAGAGTAGTAGTAGAAGACGGTAAGGTAGTAGAAGTAGGCAAACCACTGCTCAAATACTGTCCTTTGTGGGATAAGATGCGTGGCATAAAGGAACTGAACGAGCGGGTGGTAAAAGCGAACGTAGAGTTCAGGATACAAGATTTCGGGATGTGTACCGCGGATAGGGAAGTGGAATTAGAGGTTTTTGTTGGTTTCGGTGCTTCGGAGACGTTCATGACTGCACTACGTCATGGGCTGCTCGATGCCACGGTAACGGTTTGTGAAGGTGCCGGCACGGTGATTACATCTAATCCTGCACTGGAGCAGGGAATAGGGGCACGACTGAGCGGAGTAATTGAGACAACACCGGTAGCAGGAATAGTAAAGAACATAAAAGCAAAAGGAGGCGCGATACTCGACCCGCCGGCGATAGACCAGACAAGAGGTTTGCAGATGGCGCTTCAGCTTGGCTACGAAAGAGTGGGTGTTACCATGTCCCGGCTGGAAGACGCTGTACAGTGTAGAGCAATCAGCGAGCAGGCAGTGCTATTCGGTGTGCATCTCACAGGTATCGCCCGAAAAGAAGCGGAAGAGTTCTGTGAACTCGCCGATTTGGTTACTGCTTGTGCATCACAGCACATAAGAGCACTCGCAAAGAAGAAAGCGATTTTACAGGCAGGCACAGCAATCCCGATCTTCGCG
>DAOUUS010000215.1 GCA_030668065.1 Candidatus Methanophagales archaeon | reverse complement strand
TTATTTGCTTTCTTACGTTTCCGAGTTAATACTTATTTCACCATTTCAGATACTTTCATTACAGATAAAAGTGTCCTACTTCTATATGAAACATAACCGGTAGTAGGTAGCAGGAGTGACCGTGATTTCTGTGTTGTTGCACCTGAAGTAATAGATAGCAGTGGTATGAGCGCAATCTTGAGAAAGATATACGTGAACATAAACGTGTCGTTGAAAAGATATGACATATGGCTATTTGAGGAGCTTTCGTTATACATGAAGGCACAAGTTATTGAGAACCACCGGGTTGTTTCTTGCCGTGATTTACCGGAGCTCTATGAGTATTTCTATTTTTACCGGAAGATCGGGAATGATCAAAAGCATAGACAGGAACTGGATAAGGAAGCGGTGAAGGTGCTTCTGGGGTAATTAGAGTATTTTCATCATCATTTATGGTAGGAGACGGATAGGTAAGACCGAACTCGTGAAACAGTTTATACAAAATTAGGAAGATGGTGGCAGAAAGATAATGAGATAGACGTGGTTGCGTTGAATGAAGAGCGAAAAGAAGTAGCTTTCTTCGAGGTGAAATGGCGCGATTTGACGGTGGGTGAAGCGAATCAGATTATTACCGAATTGAAAAAGAACTCAGAATACGTGGCGTGGAATAAATGCGAAAGGGTAGACTATTTTGGGTTGATTGCGAAGAGATTAGCGGGAAAAAGTGAGCTAAGGGCAGAAGGATACCTCTGCTATGACTTTGAGGATATGCAAGAAGCGTAAGGATTTGTTGCGCGTATTTGATTGAATGTCTGTATTTACCACGTTGTCCTGCTCGTTCTGCGATGAGTGGCAGAACGGGTCATCGGATACGCTAACTACAAGCCCGCATCGTAACACCGACGTATGCAGTGTTATAAATGGGTCCGCGGCAACGTTTAAACCTCCGTGTTTCAGGGCGGTAACAGCTAGTACACCGGTTCAGGAAGCTCCAATAGCGACTTCTAACGCGGCCTTCTCGTTTACCGGCCATTCCGCCTGTATGCCGTACTTACTGACGCAAGGCGCTAAGGTCTCTACGATCTCGGATGCCTGTGTCCCGGGATAACCGGTAACACTCCCGCTTCGAGGATCCCTATTGCAATCGCAGCATTTCCAAGCGGATAAACTTTCATTGTAATCTGTGATAAAAATATTGAATACAATTGATAAATTTCTATAAGCAATAAATAGCTTTAAATAAAGTGATTTCCTATATATAGTATACGTAAAGGCAAATCAGAAGGTTTTAGTGCTTTTACGTTCATCCATTGGGATGAAAGCGCTACGGGAATGCGCTATATAAGAAATTCTCGAATTAGGTGGTGATGTTAAAAGAGCAAGAAAAAAAATGAACGGACTGGTTAATTGATGCGTTAAGGGATGCGACTACTGATTGAAACGTTAGAACCGTGCAATGAAACAGGAACGGCAAATCCGATTACAGTAACTGGTACTTTCAGCGATTGCACGGGCACTACTAAAATGTGCATGGGTGTACAGGAAAATGAAAAAGCCGTAAAATATGGGTGAATGGTTATTCCATCCACTCATACTATTTTTTTGTGTGTTTGTATTGTTGTAAAAACGCTTTTAGCTCTTCTTTAAACTCTTCTATGGTACTTTCGTTCTTGATAATCCGCGATGCTATCTTCATTGCATCACCCATACCCCACCCCTTCTCCCGGGCCTCTCGTTTTTTGAACTCTTCGAGGCTTAATAGATCGTCTTCTCGACCTCGTGACTTTATTCGTTCATATCGAACCTCTAAAGGCGCTTCTATATTCACCAGCAGGAACTCGTCACCGAATTCCTTCTTGAACGTTTCTACCTCGGCTATACCTCTTATACCATCCACAAGCACGACTTTCGTATCAATCGCATTTATGTGTGGTATGCACCGCTTTGCAATCGCATCCAGCCCCTCTCTCTCCCTCAGCTCTGTCGCAACTCTTCCTGCATATTCGTCATTTTGTGGGAGACCTCGCTTTCTTAACTCTTTCCGTACCTCGTCCCCCATCGTTACGACCGGAATGCCCAGCTCAACTGCGATTGATGCCGCTTCGGTCTTACCCGCTGCCGGTGCCCCGACAAAAGCTAATACCTGTATCTTTCGCGCAGCCACTTCTCCGCAGCACCCCTCGCAAGTCGTCGTTCGACTGCGGCATGGAATATATTCATCACAGAGAGTAGGTCCCCTTTCTTTATCGTACCGTCAAATATTGGGTGAAAAATAGCCTCATTAAGTATCCTCAGTTCCTCAACTCCTTTTGGCTTTCCTGCGCCGGCAAGCGCAGAAACAACACCAAGTGCGTGTCGCATTATGGGGCATGGCAGAGTTATTGATTTCGCGGGCACCTCCACGTCATCTATTTTTACGCTTACGATTTCATTCTTCCTTACGTCTATATCTTCCTTTGCGATTACCATCTCCCATTCGCCATGCGAACCGATGGTGAAGCCGTAGCTGAACCCCTCTGTATCCAGCCTCTCGATTTTCCCTCCTAGTTTATCTTTCCAGTAAACGAGTTCTATTTTTGACATATTTCCTAATTTGATTTAATCATTAAAATCTTTTTTCAATTGCGCCAGTCGCTTATCCCAATACGCATCTATAACTTCTGATTCCGCAGAATCCTCGAATATCAACTCGCTATGTCCTGATTCAGTGATAGTTCCGGTGTGATTCAATGTAACACTCTGCCATTCATTCTCTGTTAACCCTCTGCTAATCGCATGTTCAATGTTTTCTCGCTTCAAGACTAGTTTTTTATCCGCCTTTATCCTTATCAGTGCCCCGATGTTTACATAACTCCCATTGTTATCGCGGTTATCTTCACAAACAGCTTTTGCAATAAGCACGTTTGCGGGCACCGCATCAATAAAAACACTTACCATTTCTATCACCTTGTGTAAATAACCTATACCGTGTAGATATAAATAACTAAATGCGTCTGTGAAAACACGCCAAAATAGCCGATTTGTTTAGCGGTTCAACTTCTCATGCGCTTCCACCAGATGTCTCGCACCTAACGCACCTATTAGTGATATTTCACCGGCAAGCACGGCAGCACCAACAATCTCTGCCAATTTTAAGGCATTTGAACCAGGCGGCTCACCCGCACCATGAACACCGATAATCTCCAATGATTCCCTTTGCGTGCCCAAACCCGTTCCGCCGCCTATGGTGCCCACCTGTAACGAAGGTATCGTGACAGAGAAGAGCAGGTCGCCCTCTTCAGTAAGTTCTGCAGTCGTGAACCCCTGCGAACCCTCAACCACATGAGCGGCATCCTGTCCCGTGGCTATGAACACCGCGGCAATGACATTAGCA
>DAOUUS010000150.1 GCA_030668065.1 Candidatus Methanophagales archaeon | reverse complement strand
TGTATCGCATGCCACACAAAAATCGGTGTGAACATCACATGGATGAAGAGCGAGCGTATGAATTTTACTGCAATTAAGGACGAGACGGGTAACTGGACGATTCCCGGCTTTACTGCCGAAGGCACTAACATAACGCATGTGAATTCTTCAAATGAATGGACGAACCCGTAAGGTTTTATTTTTTCCCTTTATCTAATGCTATATCAAATCTTGCATATTTTACGTGGACGAGAAGGTTAATAAGCTTTAAATATAAATAGGAAGATATTTAAAAGATGGATACAAGAAGTATTTCGTGGAATGAGCTAAAGAAATATTCGGGTTTATGGGTAGCAATTGCTGAGGACGGAATACTGACAGGTGGAAAGTCTCTGGAAGAAGTGATGAAAGCGATTTTTTTCCAGAGCTTATGTGGATTCCGGTGCAAGTTTTAGTATATTCAATGCAGAGATCGCAGATTATTTGGGTCTGGATTATCGTAAGGGAGATAAGATATATTCAATAGATTTAGAGTATGCTTTGATGATTTGGAGAAAAAGCGTTACATGTTCCCGAAAGACAATTCGTTCTGAAAGTATGAAATAGATAAAAGGTAACGTAGGGAAAATAGAGCGGCGGTTGGATTCTTTAGACACGGACGGCCCAAAAGGTGATAAGCGTTGACATCCACGCGATAAAGGATAAACTGGAAGTGAAAGAAGAGATATACGCATTAAAGGAGCGTTTAAGCCAGGTGGAGGCTGCGATAGGTACTGTTAAGACTTAAAAAACTGGACGAGTCCAGGCTAGACAGTCGGTGGCGAGAACGTGACGTATGTGAACTCGTCGAATGTGTGGACGAATCCGTAGATGCAAATTAATATTTTCCTCCCGGGTACGAGAAATAAACGAACTATTGGTTTTTATCTATCAATCCATTTTAGGAAGATACTGGAAGAGTGAAGAAACATGGATTTGCTTTTTGTAGTTGTATCTAAGATCGGTAAGAGGATTCGCATCACTAAGAATTATTGGTAAGTAAATTGTGATGGGTTTATAGTAACAGTGTACACGACCTACAAGATTAAGAGAGGTGAAATGATATGGAGAAAAAGCTGAGGATATTCTACTTTAAGGAGACAGACTCAATGGACATCTGGTTCGACGAACCCGAGAAGGAGCAGATATGTGAGGAGATAGATGATGTGACACTCATGAAAAAAGACAAAGATGGCAACGTTATAGGCATAGAGATAATAAGCATAGCCGCCCTAACTAATAAACCCGTAGAAATCACTGTAAGTAATTTAGCAGTACCCAAATTGGTATCAAAATTAGTTCTTAATTAAAATAAGTTTTTTAATGCCTGGAACATATTTAAAAGTTGGATGGTAATATGCAAGCAATGATAAAAGAGAAAGCAAAGGGATTTCTGGTTGATAATTTCGGAAATTTGACGTCCACCGGAGGGGTATATTTCAATAAAGAAAAAGAAAAAGTTATCATAAAGGTTCCGGCAGAGGACCTACCGGAAATAAAAATAGTGGCTAAAGACATACTTGTGCTTTGAATGACCTCCACGCTATCTGCACAAACTTTCTTTATCCACTGTCTGTGCAAATCTGGCTATTGTGCTGGAGTGTAATAAAGAAATTAATCACGATTACTGAGAATTGCGAACAAATAAAATATCTGCAGATATAGAAAGAATTGTTGATAGAATGACAAAAATAAACCAGACCTCGAGAAGGAAGATAGAGCAACTCAGGATTTGTGCAGAGAAAGAAGTGGAAGCCGGAGATAGTTGTTTTTCCGACCTCAAGCTTGTTCACGTTGCGCTACCGGAGATAGATAAAGACGAGATAGATTTGAAGACCGAGTTTTTCGGCTGCACCCTCAACAGCCCCATAATGATTGCTTCGATGACCGGTGGGCATCCCGATACGAAACGGATAAATGAAGTGCTTGCAACAGCAGCGGAAACGCTTGGCGTTGGCATCGGTGTGGGTTCTCAGCGTGCTGCGTTGGAAGGCACCGCGCAAGAGGACTCTTTCCGTGTGGTTCGTGACGTTGCACCCAATACGTTCATCTATGCGAACTTAGGCGCACCGCAATTACGTGAATATGGTATAGACTGAGTTGAACGTGTTATAGAGATGATAGATGCCGATGCTGTTGCTATACACCTGAACTTCTTACAGGAAGCTATTCAGCCCGAAGGCAACGTGGATGCACGCGGTTGCTTAGCTTCGATAACCGAGGTATGCAAAGCAATAAAGAAGCCCGTGATCGTAAAGGAAACGGGTGCGGGGATTAGTCACGGGGTTGCGAAGCAGTTACACGCAGCAGGTGTATCGGCAATAGATGTAGGTGGCTTAGGTGGCACGAGTTTAGCTGCTGCCGAGATATACCGTGCGAGTGCAGAAGGTGATGAATTATGTGAGCATTTAGGTCACCTTTTTGGCTGGGATTGGGGCATCACCACAGTGGAAAGCATAGTGGAGTGCAGTGTGCTGCCGTTACCGGTAATCGCTACGGGTGGCATAAGAACTGGTATTGACGTTGCAAAAAGTATGGCTATTGGCGCGGATATATGCAGTGCTGCTTTACCGTTTCTGATGCCCATAATTGATGACGAAAAAGTAAACGCAGATAAAGTGATAGCGAAGATGAACGAGCTATGCGAGGAGCTAAAGGTTGCAATGTTCTTAACCGGCTGTAAAGCCACGCACGAACTGAAGGATGCGGAAGTGGTTGTAACAGGCGAGACTCGGGCGATAATGGAACAGAGAGGGTTTCTTGCACGTTTGAATATGGCTAAAAGATGAACTAAGGCGTTACCGAAGATTTGAGCAATTACAAACTACACAAACGGGGAGGGAGTGAGGAGAATAAGCCCCCTTCTGTTTCAGCAGTATTTATCTATGCGTCTCTCAGGACTTGCACCCACGAGGTTGCTCGTTCCATCCGTAGCTATATGACCTCATCCTCACGGAATCATCGCTTTAACATAGTACGGTACCGTTTCTATACCAGTGCCAAGACTCTCGCCTTATGCCCTCGCGGCATTCGTGTTTTTATGGTGGGGGGACTTTCCTCAGCCAACCCTTTTCCGCTTATTGCTCGTAACAAGCATTCACGAAAAAGAGTCTACCGGCAACTGCTCTTCCTCTCTCCCCTACAATAAGTTAAACTTTCAAAATATATAGTTCCTCGTTATGCGTTATTTAGAGAAGTCAACTAGAATAGTGGCATTTGTATAGCAGACCAAGAAAGAATAAAATTTGATAATCGGACGCAGAAGAACGCAGATAATCAGGATTTTAAATATAATGAATTGACGGAGGCGATTATTAGAATCTTCTATCGAGTTTATAATAAACTGGGTTATGGTGTTCTGGAAAAGGTTTATGAGAATGCAATGATGATAGAACTTATTTTTGGCACTAAACAGGAAGTTACACGTAAGGCATTTGATTTTCTGCGTAAATCTGCGTAAATCTGCGTCCTAAATAGTTAGAAGTTGTATTTTATAGACAATAAAAAAAGGAAAAGGAAGGAAAAAAATGTGGCTTCGTTACTGCCGCTATATCATCGGTATACCGCAGATTCCTTCTCTATTTGCAACCGCGTTCCTTGGAACCGAATTTTCTATTCTATCCGGTTTTCCGCCGATTATCCATTTTGGTTCAACGCCTGTCAGTATCGCCGTTACCCGCACTTTACCATCGAAATCGTCATTTATCCGCGCGCCCCATATCACATTTGCGTCCGGATTTATGTCGTAGGTAAGCAACTCAACGATGTCATTTGTCTCCCTCATCGTAAGGTCTGCACCACCCGTGATATGTATAAGAGCGCCAGTTGCACCTTGATACTCTGCTTCTAACAATGGATGACTGAGTGCATCAGATACAACAGCTTCGGGTTTATTATCCGATTTCGTCGTCTCACCCACAAGCATTACCGCTACGCCGCCTTCGCCCATCACCGATGTTAGGTCCGCGAAGTCCAGGTTTACCAGTGAAGGTTTTGTCACCGTCTCCGTTATGCCCTGTATCGTGGTGGCGATTAACATGTCCATCGTCTTAAACGCTTCATTCACCGGTTGATTACCCGCTTGCTCCAGCAACTTGTCATTCTCCAGCACAATAACCGTATCTGTTACCCTTCTCAATTCCTCTATACCCTCAAACGCTTTTGATCTCCTTCTCCTTTCCGCTGCAAATGGGAAAGAGACCATAGCAACCACGATTGCTCCTGCTTCCCGTGCCACTTCCGCAACAACAGGCGCAGCCCCTGTACCAGTTCCGCCACCCATACCAGCAGTCAAAAACACGAAGTTATTACCGGATACCATCTCATGTATGTGCTCCTTGTCCATTTCCGCTGCTTTTCGTCCTACAGCGGGTGAACCCCCAGCACCTAACCCACGAGTAAGCGATTTACCGATCAAAAGCTTCTTTTTGCATGTTATCGAATCCAAGTGTAGCTTGTCCGTGTTTATCGCTATCCGGTCAACGCATTCCAGCCCACCCAGGTGTTCCAATCGATTCATGGAATTATTCCCTGCGCCACCTACTCCCACTACCGCCAACTTTGGTATTCCAAACAGTTCGTCTTCCGGTTCTACACCGACAATCCCCTTATGTTCGTATTCTAATACTTCTACCATTTTTTTTGC
>DAOUUS010000224.1 GCA_030668065.1 Candidatus Methanophagales archaeon | reverse complement strand
TGAATAACGAGCAATCGGCGAGCATAAACGAGTTTATAAGTCGAGCAAGGGATACAAGCGAGTTCGTGAAGACTTTAGCGTAAGCGATCTTCATCGAATCCCAAAAGGTATTTATGGGTTGTTTTTGCTTCAAAATGCACGTTTGTAGGATATTTTCACCACATTGCGGTAATTGTGAGTTGTGCATGAACTCTATTTGGTAGCACACTTGGGCGGCGTTTTGTTAAAGCTTGTGATTAACTGGTGGTTGTTTGGTTGTTACACTCATCTGGAAACTACATCGGTTTTTGGTGTCACATAACCTCAGCGTCAGCAAATTGTACACTTACTCCTGTGCCGGAACCGGCGGTCACACCGAAACTATCGGATTATACGAAAACGGGGATTTGATAGCAAAACGGTACCGGGACCGGATACCAGAGCGACTGGCATAACATAGCAATCACTCCAGCTATTATCTTGCAGGCAGGCTACACGTGCAATTACACAATTGTCACCGGTTCTTATCAGCAGATAATACATGCAGCCAGTAAAGAAGTAACAGGGGGTACAATCACTTGCACTTCGTTCGTAGATACGAACGGAAAAACATATTCCGATTGGATTCCCGCGATCAGATTAGGATAAGAATAATAATAGACGAGTGAAGGTGGTAAAAATCTACTTTTCCTATTTTTCTCTTTATGAAGACGCTTTAGACTGCTTTTGCTCTTTTGAAATACTTGAAAGAAAAGTATATATTTAGATTATATAGTTTATAACATGTCTGAAGTACTCTCAATTCGTATACCACCGGGGCAGAAGGAGATGATGCGTTAAGTGGCAGTATATTGGGCGAGCTTTGTAAGAAGAGCGATGGAGGGGAAGGTGAGAGAAGAAAAGAGAAAGAATGCGATGAAAATGATGGATGAGTCAAGGAGAAAGACGCGGGGTGTGAAATTCGACTCCGCTGAAGTTGTCAGAAGTTTAAGGGATGTGAGATGAAACTGAAGAAAAGAACAAAATCAATTGGAAGTGGTAGGTATATATGCGATTGAGAAAGGAAAAAGGGTTAATTGTTGCGTTTGACATGGAAGATGTTGAATTTGCGGTGAAAATGGCTCATGATTTAAGAGATGCGAAAGGCAATTTTGCAATTAAGATTGGGAGGCCGCTAGAGATGCAAGTAGGCAAAGGGATAATCACAAAAATAAAAGAATTTTCAGACTTGCCGGTGATATATGACGGTAAAATTGCTGATATTCCCTACATAAGCCGAAAAATTGCAGAAAACGCTTATGACGCGGGCGCTGATGCCGTTATAGTACAAGGAGTACTCGGTTCTGATGTGCTGGAAGGGATAAAGGGGCTGGGCAAAGGGGATGTGATTGCCGTGGTTGAGATGACACATAAGGGGAGTGATGAGTTCATTCAGCCAGTCGCGGATAAAATAGCGGATATGGTGGTGGACATAGGAGTAGATGGAGTAGTTTTACCCGCAACTAAGCCAGATAGAGTGAAGAAACTTGTGAAAATAGTAAAAAGCGCATACGTAATCTCACCGGGAATAAAAGCACAAGGAGCAAGTCCCGGTGACGCAATTATTAACGGAGCGGATTATGAGGTTGTTGGAAGGGCGATTTATGAAGCGGAGAATCCGAAGAGTGCGGCGGAGGAAATGTACAAAGAGGTAATGGAAAGATGCCGTTGAAGGAATATGAAAAAGATTTCCTTATACATCTGGTAAAGACAGGTGCGATAAAGTTTGGGACGTTCAAGCTTAAGAGTAGGCGTATCTCGCCCTATTTCGTAAACATAGCGGATGCAATGAATACGGGTGTAGATGCACTGAAAATAGCGGATGCTTATGTTGCAAAAATCGTAGAACTTGGCACAGATTTTGATTATATCCATGGTGCAGCCTATAGGGGTATCCCGCTATCCGCTCTCGCGGCAGCAAGACTGAGCGAAGTGCATCAAATAGATAAAATGTGGGGGTTACGACAGGAAGGAGAAGAAGGCACATGGAGTTCCTGCAGAGGGACTCATCATCGGTGATTTGAGAGATGGAGACACTGTATTAATTGTAGATGACGTCATCACAACTGGTGCTACAAAAGCGGAGGCGTGGTCGAAATTGACAGTTGTGCGGAAAATGAAGCCGAAAGGTATCCTCGTGGCGGTTGATAGAGAAGAATTGGGCGATGCTGATAAAGAATTGCTTGAAGCGACAAACTTAAGAATGTATTCAATACTTAAGATATACTTCACACCGCTACAGATTGAGCTTTTTCAAAGCGCTGAAACCGTAGCGTGAGTAAGGAGTCGAGTTCTTGTTTGTAGGTGGTATCAGTCTGGTTCAGGCATTCGGTGATGGCTTTTTAAAAATCCTTGAACTCGGAATAATATTTCGAATAGAGGCACTTTTTCTTAACGAATTTCCAGAGACGCTCGATGAGATTCAAGTTAGGCGAGTTAGGCGGAAGGTACAGCAATTCGATATGGAAAGCTTCTGCTAATTCCCAAACAATTTTACACTTCTGATACCGAGCATTATCCAAAACGAGGGTGATAGGGACTTCGAGATCGAGACGCGAAATACACCACAATAAATCACAAAAACTCTGTGCATTGATGTACGTATCGTTGGTAACCCTGATTAATTCGTGAGTTACCGCGTTTAACGCTCCCAGAACGTTGAATCGCTTTCTGCCAGAAGGTGCTTTGATAAATAATCTTGTGAAACACCATAGTATTCCCAGAAAGGGTGCCAGCACGAAATGTGCAGCATCTACAAAAAAGACAACTCTTTTACCGGATTCTGCTTCTTCAAGCCTAGGTTCCAGCTCTTCTTTCACGAAGCTTTCCTGTTCATCCGGGTCTGCTTTAGCAGGAATCGTGCCCACCTTGCGGGGTGCCATCCCAATAGACTTGAGGAACTCCCGCACCCGATTTTCGCTGCGCTTAATCCCTGTCAGTTCTTTAATTTTAGCCATAGCTTCTTTAACGCTGGCGGGAGGTTATTCGCGAAAGTATTCCACAATAGTCGTTGTATGCTGGCTCAGTTCACTTTCTGGCTGGTGGAACTTTATTTTATTCAACGCCTCGATACCCCCTTGTTGATATGCCCGAAGGTAGTTGCGCAAGGTATTGAGCGAGATTCCGGTCAGACGGCATATCTCCTTATGACTCAGTCCCTGACTCTTCAGCCAAAGGGCTTCCATTTTACG
>DAOUUS010000094.1 GCA_030668065.1 Candidatus Methanophagales archaeon | reverse complement strand
TGCGATAAAAGACGGTGATATTGTTGAGATAGATATTCCGAACAGGACACTTAATGTCAGGTTAAGCGATGCGGAGATTAAAGAGCGGTTGAAAATAGCAAAAGCGCCGACACGCAAGCTGACGCCGTTAATGGTTTCTTACAGAGAGAAGTTTAAGGGCATTAATTGTTATGGTGAAGTGAAGAACTAAAAAATAGCTCGCACTACACAGGATAGCACGAGCTTTATTTGTACAGGTCTTCTATCGGATTCACAACAATATCGTATTTGAAGTGAGTGTGCGTTAAAAAGTACTGGGCATGAGGATAAAAATGGATTTAACAGTTCTTGTGGACAATAATACGCTGATAGATCGGTATTACTACGGTGAACCGGGGGTATCTTATTTTATTGAAGCTGAAGGCAAAAGGATTTTATTTGACGTAGGGTATTCGGATGCGTTTATTAAAAACGCACGAAAGATGAATATTGATTTGCTAAATATAGATTTTTTAGCTCTTTCTCATGGACACCTCGATCATACCTGGGGTTTAGATCCTCTCATCAGGATTTATACCGAAGCACTGTTAGAAAACATACCTCATAAGAAACCCACGCTTGTAGCCCACCCTTTAACATTTCTAACCAAAACGGTTAATGGTTTAGGGGAAATAGGTTCAATAATTTCAGAGGAGAAGTCATCTAAACATTTCAATATCAAATTGAGTAAAGACCCTGTATGGTTAACAGAGAACATGGTTTTTCTTGGAGAGATAGAGAGAAAGAACGATTTTGAAGCTAAAAGCCCAATTGGCAGAATTGTAAAACATGACTTTGAAGAAGACGACTATTTAATGGACGATTCTGCGTTAGTTTACAAATCATCAAAGGGGTTGGTGATTATTACGAGTTGTTCTCATGCAGGAATTTGCAATATCGTAGAATATGCAAAGAGGATTTGCGAGGATGATAGAGTAATTGATATAGTCGGAGGATTTCATTTGCTCAATCCTTCAAAGGAGCAACTACAAGGTACTTTGGAATATATAAAAAAATTGCAACCCAATGAAGTACATACCTGTCATTGCACGGATTTGAATTCAAAAATAGCATTAGCCAAAGTTGCGAATCTTAAGGAAGTGGGTGTGGGACTTAAACTGGAATATGAATAGAATTGCAGATGAAAACGGCATAGATAGGAGGAAAAAAATTGCAACAGGGAACCGATGACCTAGCAATACTCAACCGACTCAGCATCCGCAGAATGACAAGGGATGAGGTCGCGTTTGCCATTGATCTGGCGGCAGAAGAGGGCTGGAACCCGGGCATCCCTGATGGAAAG
This sequence comes from Candidatus Methanophagales archaeon, assembly GCA_030668065.1. Classification (GTDB taxonomy): domain Archaea; phylum Halobacteriota; class Syntropharchaeia; order Alkanophagales; family Methanospirareceae; genus QENJ01. Next base: position 5,006 of record DAOUUS010000094.1, on the reverse strand, counting down.
TGCTTTTATGCCACAGATCAGAACGGTTTTTTGGTTGGCGAGCTGGAAGGCGAGCTTGTGGGTAGTATTTCCGCGGTAGCCTATAACGATTCGTTCGGGTTCATTGGCTTGTACATAATAAAGCCGGAATTCCGTGGTAAAGGGATTAGCACACGGTTATGGGATGCGGGCATGGCATACCTAACTGACAATAACATTGGGCTGGACGGTGTGGTAGCGCAGCAGCCGTACTACAATAGGCATGGTTTTCGCACGGCATACCACAACCTACGATACGAGGGTGTGGGTGGCGGGATCATGCCAGAAGGAGTGGTGGAGATTTCAGAGGTGCCATTTGAGGAACTGCTCGTATATGATGCCTGCATTTTCCCGGCGTCCAGACCGCAATTTCTCGAATGCTGGATTGAGCAGCCGGAAGGTGCAGCATTGGCGGTAGTGGAAGACAGTCGTGTGGCAGGCTACGGTGTAATACGCAAGTGCCGAACAGGATACAAGATCGGGCCTTTATTCGCTGATACGGAGCATATCGCGGAGAATCTTTTTGCGGCACTGAAGAGCCATGTGCCGGGAGAATACATCTTTCTGGACACGCCTGGAGTCAACCCGGCTGCGGTGGCACTTGCAGAACGGCACCATATGCATGTGATGTTCCAAACGGTGCGCATGTACTCCAGAGAAGAGCCACACGTATCGCGAAATCGCATATTCGGCGTGACTACTTTCGAGCTTGGCTAATGTTAAAATAAAAGCTCGAATTGTTGAGGTCTAATATTATTTCGCGTACTATTCATAAGACAGTTCTTATTCATACACTTACCCACCTTTCACTCCATTCGATGAACATTCCATGGGTGTTCTCACTGCTCATTTTCTGGATAAAAGCATCATTCTGAGTTTCAAAGTAGTCCGAAACCACCGCTTGCATAGAACTGACTGCCCCGATCAGTATTCACCGCAGTGATCTTCACACGATATGCTCTCGCTACATCTTCTGCACGCTTAAACACACCTATGGCGTTGTCTGTGGTTGCATTGGTAAATTCACCAATAGAGAGGATCTTACTCGATGCGTCGTCCTCGTACGCTATCACCTAAGTACCATCGTAGTCAAGCCAATCAGCATGCACCAATGAAAGACTGTGCTTTCTTTCATATCTGCATCTTTTACGCTTCTTCTGCTTTTTCAGATTATGTCTCGCCAGTTCCACCTCAAGCAGATGCTGATGAATCTTGTTATGCTATATATTCCGTTTGTAATGCTTCTGGATAGGGTACCTAAGTAAACGGGCACCCAAGAATGACTCTTTATAGGCATCTTCAATTATCTGCTTCTCCTCATCGCTAAGATGAGTTTTGGGTCTTCTTTTCTTATCAAGCATAGGCCCCTGTTTCCTATAATACTTCACCAATTGCTGTATCCTTCTCATTGAGACACCATATATCGTTGCAACCATCTCCGTGCTTTCACCTTTGTTGATTACCTGCTCAACTGCCCATTTGATCTTTTTGTCTGTTAGCTTCACCATAAATTGAGGTGAAGTTTCTTGACGAAATAATTTCGGGACACTACACCAATTTTGTAGTATCGCTCAATAGGATCCTGCGTTTTATCCACATTCGTTATCATTTCAAAAGATATTGTGGATTCTTTCTTCCACCATACACCTTTTTCCACAACTACATGTTCTCCTGTGATGGAAAACTTCATTGAGCTGTAATAAAGTGGTATCCAATAGAGTACGAACAGTAGTGGCGCTAGTGCTGAAACAATATAGATAACTCCGGCTATAATTTCAGAGAATGCCAATAATATTACTCCAGGAATCATAAGGATAACGAAGATTAATGTCCAGATTAGTCTCCAATAACTTTTTTGTTCTAGTTCCGGCGTCAAAACGATATCATCCATCTATTTTACCCCCCCTTTATGAATATGTCTATATCTAAAACTATCTATTGCACGTATCTCTAATCTACAAGCTCCATCCCCTGTTGTTTCATTTTCTCCTTCTCAAAAGATATGCTACTGCTATTAATCCCACGACTACAAACACAGCTTCAAACCCTGATGTCTTTTCTTCAGACACGGGGCCGTAAATCAGCACGCCGCCAGGCGCAGTGAAGATCTCAAGATGCCCCTCACTGAGACGATAGTTGGTCGCTAGGCTGAGGCTAGTGGTGTACTCCGCTTCTTGCTTTAACAGCGCTTCTGACTTGAGACAGGTTAGTTCTTTCATCCCAATAGAAGTAAACCTTATGTCGTCACCGCTGGCTTCGTAGGTGCCAACGTAGTCTCTGCATCCCGCATGCCCACTGATCTCACCTGTTGCAAAGGCAATGGTAATATTTGAGTCTTCAAGAGGACTGCGACCGTTCCACGAGCTAAGCTGCCACTCGGTACCTTCAAGCGCGCTGGGATCCATCAGGAGTTCCTCTTTCAACGTGAAAACTAGGATCGTTTCGCCTGTGGCATTGTCAATCTCCAATTGGTCATCCATTACCCGGTAGGCGGCTGCGTCCAATAGCGCTTCAATGTAAGCCGTTTCCTGCGGCATAACTCCCTTAGGCATCAGACAGAGTTGCGCGTTATTCGCGATCTCAGGGATCGTCAGGGTGCCATTGTCCGCCATCGTGTATTCGCCACCATAGTGGTTGCAGCCTGCGAACCCGGTGACCATCCCTTCGGCAAAGGTCAGGGTGATACGGGACTCTTCCACGGGGCTTCCGCTATTCAACGAAGTGAGTACCCACTCGGTTTCGTTTAGGTCGGGATCTATCGAAGGTTCCTTCTTTCGCGTAAAAGTCAGGATCGTTTCGCCTGTGGCATTGTCAATCTCCAATTGGTCATCCATTACCCGGTAGGCGGCTGCACTTACTAGTACATCTAAGTATGCCGCCTCCTGCTGCATGATGCTTTCAGGCACATCACAGTCAAAATACGTCCTACCTTGCACGTAGATGTTGAAGTCGTTGCCATTGATAGTATAGCGGCCACCGTAGTTGCTGCAACCGGTACACCCACTGATATCGTCCTCGTAAGGAAAGGCGAGGGTGATGGTTGAGTCTTCGACGGGGCTATTGCCGTTTAATGACGTAAGTACCCACTCAGTTTCGTTGAGGTGGCCTGAACTGGTGGCTGACGCGGTATCATTGTCTGTATAGAGCGGCTCAACTGACGCACCCAATCCACACGCTGCGAATACCGCTACCAGCACCAGTATCATCAGAGTTGATCTGTTCAACATATGTTCTCCTATGAATTAGGCGGGTATCCGCCACAAACAGTGTGGTTGTCTCCGCCATAAACATAACGCATTTCCCTGTCTTTTGGTTCTTTAAGTCACTATATCCCGTACTTAAGCACGACTGCCTATGACCTAAACTACTTTTTATCATAGGATTATAAAAGCTTTTCGATTTTTGATAAAGCGTAATGTACCCAGTTTTGTGCGCTTTTACCGTTTCTTCATCTCTATCACAGCCACAGGTACATTATCTGTCTTCTCGTAATTCTTCTGCTCCGGTATAGACTTCTCCACCGCCCAACCATGTTGCGGAAATAATTAGATAAAACTGTTCTTAAAGCAGCAGAAATCTAGCCCTTAACAGTTTGCTACACCGCCCCTTTATCCGCTTCGTTATCCCGCTAACAGAATACTTCGGTGGATACTTTATGAACAAATGAACTTGGTCACATTTCACCACAAAATAAGAACGATTACACCACAAAAAATAGCTATTTCACCAACGAAAACAAGACAACACCCGCAATAATTAATATGACAAGGATAATCAATGTCGCCATCCTAACCTTTTTCGCTTTAGCGGATAATTCTGACCAGCGTTTCTGTTTATAGCCATATTTCCTTTGCAGTGCTGTACCGATAGCAACTCCAATTGGAACACCTAATGCCGGACCTAAAGCAACATTACCCATTGCCGTGCCTATGGGCATTCCTAAAGTAATACCTATTGCAATTCCTATACCCATACATGTTTCAGGGGAAGGTTTTTTGCCTTTTATGTTTTGTTTCATGTCATATTCATGTATAATAAAAGATCGAATAAAAAAGCACCCCTCTGGTGCAAATCAAATGTTAGCTACTGCTAAGCAGGGGGTGGTTCCAATCTGATAATTTGCATCCAAAAACTTCGTTTTCTATCGGTGGTCCCTTCTCATAGCACACGAATGTCATTTTTCTTCCATGTGTATAAGAAGATGGACATGTTGGCGCCCATTTATTCGCTTTCGTAATAATGCCCTCGAATGTAACCTGCCTTATACAATTCTCGTAAATAACCGGAAGATTCCCTTTTTGTTCTACGGCTGTAAGCACCGTAATACCGTATCATTTTGAAATTCCGATCCGGAATGTGCTGAATCAATGCTTCTTGAAAAGTTGGTCTATGAGCATCGCGAATCCCTTATTCTTAGGTAGTGCCGCTTTGAACTGGGTAAGTACCGGGTATTGCCATGTTTTTCACATAGCGTTGAAAGGGATGATTTTTTGGTGGATGAACCGGCCGCATTTGTCGAATCCACCTTCGGTTACGAGTACATGGAGATGTGAATTGTTGCCCATACGCTTGGAAAATGGATGCAACACCACGATAGCGCCAGCCGTCAATCGTCCGTTTCTGTGCTTGTAGGAAAATGTGTCGTTGATCGCAGCAATTGCCGCATCCATCAAAACCTTGTGTAGAAGACGATTTCGCCTCACAATGGGCCAAAGAGCATCTGGAATCGTGAGCACCGCATGTCGGTGAGGCACATTGAATAATGCGTTTCCGAGAGATTTTGCCCATTTGTCGGTGTGATTTTTGCCACAATTCGTGCAGATGCGACTATTGCATCAGAAATAAACAGTTTTCAGGATTTCACAATGTTCGCACACGTATGTGAAGAATCCGCGACTCTCGTCCTTGCAAGACAGCATCTTGTTGACTTCGTTGAGTTCAATATCGCAGAGGTTATCTTTTTCCGCAAGGTGAAATGCCGCCCAGTT
>DAOUUS010000261.1 GCA_030668065.1 Candidatus Methanophagales archaeon | reverse complement strand
GTGGGCCTTTTAGTCGTGCCGTGCTCGAGCATCTCAAGAACTACAAGGTATTCATGACTGAAAGAGCCGCAAGAACAATCAGGGACGATTTAGAAATAGTTAGGCAGCAAGGTATCGAGATTATCTCCGAAGATGAAGTGGAGCACATGAGCAAAAAAGCGAAGAAAATATTGATTTCGGACTTCAATCGCGAGCTTTTGACGTTTATTTCGTCTTTTGGTGTGGATACCGCGTTTGACGTTATTGCAATAGCGGCTCAGGACCACGGAGTAGCACCACGCGGTGTTACCGATCGAGAAAACAGGTTTCGATTAATTGAGCCTAAAGTAGGAGGCCGACTAGAATCTTTTGCGTATCTCGATTCTGTACCGGCGAATCTTAGCAGGATGCACTCGCTACTACAATCGGTGAAGAACTGGCATAAAGGACACGTCCTTTTGATGGATACGGGGCCAGCAGCAGTGTTAGGCTCGATAGAAGATGAACGGGTGGGCGAAAAGAAGAATCGGGTTTGCATAAATGTAGGAAACGCACATACAATTGTGATGTCGTTGAACGGTACACGAATATTAGGCGTTTTTGAGCACCATACAAGGATGCTCGATGAACAAAAACTTGAGTACTACACAAAGAAACTGTCTGATGGCACAATAACGTTCAAAGAGGTTTTTGATGACGGTGGGCATGGCGCAGTGACAATAGGCAAAAACCAACCAGAGGTAATATCGGTGACGGGACCAAAACGCGCGAAGATGAAAGGACTGGGTATTTTCTCCGCACCCGGTGGCGACATGATGATGACAGGACCGGTTGGATTGATAAAAGCGGTAGTAAAACAGCTCGAATCATAAAGGCTTTTTTGTGTATATGCCATGCTTCTGGTTGATCTTTTCGCAATATGATGCCGAACATCTTTAAGTCAAAGAGACAGTGTATGGACTGAGGAAAAAAAAATGTCGTTCACCCTACTCCCGTTTATTGCAATAGGTCTGTTCCTTCTGGGGCTGGTATTCCGCAAGAGCGGGTTTGCTGCTTTCGGCTGGGTTGTTTTCGCAGGCTACAGCAGTTTCGTGACTCACGGCTGTTTTGTGAACGGTGATTACTTTTATACCGTCGTTAATTTAGTATTCCTGGTCTTGTCGCTACTTTTAGCGTTCCTTATGGTAACGGCAACCGAAAACGATGAACTGTTCTTCTCTATTACAAGAATCGCATTTATAACCGCAGCCCTGTACTTCCCATTCGCAGAAATACCGGCTCTCCGTGAAAGCCTCATCCACATCACAGCTAAAATCACGGCTACAGTGCTAAACATTCTTAATCCCGGCAGTGTTTACATGAACACTCCTCTTTCCTATATATACTCCACTTATACTTCCTGCGAGGTGGAAATAATCTTAGCATGCACTGCGATAGAAAGCATAGTGCTTTTTGCAGGCATTATTTTTGGCGTGAACGCGCCCATGAAACGAAAGTTAAAAGCTTTTTGCGTCTCTGTGCCGGTTATCTATGCCTTGAACATATTCCGAAACGTATTCGTCATAACCGCGTATTTCGAACAGTGGTTCGCTTCACCATACTGGATCCGGTTATTCCACGGACTTGTTCGATCTACACAGGAGCAAAGCTTCGACATCGCACACAACGTATTAGCGCGTATGGGTTCTATGGTTATTTTGATTATTATTGCATATGCCGTGTTCATGATACTCCCGGAGGTACTGGACTTATTGGATGATTTATTTCGTGTTATCCGTAAGAAAATACGTATGTAAAAACTTTTTTGCTACTTTTCACATTTAGAGTACTTCATTTTTTGAGCTTTTCTGGCAGAATGACTGTAAATGCTACACCCCAAAAAGTTACGCATATATGTGAGATATAACGAACTAAAAAGACCAACCTAATAGGAAACATCGTGACCCACTAAAAAATTCGCAAAAATCGCAAATATGAAGACGGTTCCGATCCACAAGATTTTTTACACTGCCTGAAGCAGACACACACCCACCTGGACCTAAGTCATATAATCCTTGAGCCCTGGGTCATATAATCCTTGATGTGTCGAAAAAGCCGTTAAAACCGTTTAACGGAGCTGTTTCCGTGGTTTTACAGGAATATGGCATATAACACATATTATATGACTCGTGCGGGCTATGGTAGTTTTGATGCTGTTGTACACTTGCATAGTATAATATTCACACCCACAGACCCACCCAAGTACCATTAATTCTGTATGTATCTTATATATCTTTAGTTATTGCTAGCCTATTAATATATACAGTGGGCGATTGCACTTTGTGCTATTCTATATCTTCCGTTTCTTCTACTCTTTTGCCCTTTTCGATGAGCTCAACTATATATGTCTTCATTGTTATCCCTTTATCTATCGCTCTCTTTCTTATCTCTTTATGCAAACCCACTTCTAAGTCAAAAGATACTTTTACCATTTTCGATGTCACCTATATCCTTATTGGTTTAAGTATTTAAATAACTTGCGTACAAATCTTTATTACACTGTTTATTACAAATAGGGTAACAGAGGGTAAATGAAGTTATCCACACAATCTTGTGGAGATACCTTTATTTTTGCCTATTTTTTATTCCAACCT
>DAOUUS010000299.1 GCA_030668065.1 Candidatus Methanophagales archaeon | reverse complement strand
TTTTTTACGGAAAACATACTGAAGATGTTGAAAGACTCGGTAAAGAGAAGGCTTATAGCTGATGTCCCGCTGGGCGTATTCCTTTCCGGTGGTGTGGACTCATCTACTTTAACGGCAATTGCGAGTGATTTTTCTTCTGAACCGCTAAGAACTTTTTCCGTTGGTTTTTACGGTGCGAAATACGATGAAACGCCTTATGCGCGAAATGTAGCAGATTATTTTGGGACCGACCATACCGAAGAATGGGTGGACATAGAGAATGTGGCGTTGTTGCCGGAGTTGGTGTATCATATAGATGAACCGCTGGCAGATCCCGCGATTTTACCTACTTATTTAATCTCGGAAGTAGCGAGAAAAGAAGTAAAAGTTGTTTTGAGTGGCGAAGGCGGCGATGAAGCTTTTGCAGGTTACGATCATTATTCATCGGAACTTAAAGCGTACAAAGCACTGAAATATTTACCGCTGTTATTGAAGAAGTCGGTTTTCAAATTGGGCGAAGGGCTAAATGAAGGCGCTTTAAAGAGATATTGTTTATACTTCGGATCGAGAACAACGCACGAGAACAGCTATTTTTACCGGTTGAAACTGCGAGACCACGGTCATTTGAATGTTGCTATTTCGAATCTCGGTAACGGTACAAGCTCTTTATTTCACAGCGATGGCGATTACTTGAACTGCATGTTAAAGTTTGACATTAATTATTGGTTGCCGGATGATTTATTGATGAAAGTGGATAAGATGACAATGGCGAATTCGCTTGAAGCGCGGGTTCCTTTTTTAGATCATAATTTGCTGCAACTGGCGTTCCGCGTGCCGTCTAATATGAAATTGAAGAAGCAGTTACTAAGGATATGTGTGAAGGATCTCTTACCTAAAGATGTAATGCAACGTAAAAAGCATGGGTTTGACGTGCCTATCCGGGAATGGTTCAAAAGCGATACGCTGGACGGATATTTATCGGAAGAGAAGATTAAGGCTACGCCGTATCTGGATTCGGCTAAAATTCAAGAGGTATGGAGACGGCATAGAACAGGGAACGGTGATTACAGCGTTTTGTTGTGGAAGTGTTTGTGTTATGTTATGTGGTATGATTCATACTTTGTCTGAATACAGGTAAAACCTTTAATAAGAGAAAAAGATATATCTATCACTATGAATAGGTTTGAAATGAGGAGTTGACATATAAAGGGGGATAAAGAAGAAGGAAATGGGTGAGAATGATGAAACCGCATGAATATCTATTAAAGCATTCGCAGAAGTTATCGGAGGAGTATCCCGGGAAATACTTGGCAATAGTTGACGATAGAGTAGTTGCTGTAAGTGGTTCAGGACACGATGCATTTGAAAAGGCGAAAAAAATATGTCCCGGAAAGGAGATTTATATAACTTACATGCCCACGGACGAAGAGACGGTGACACTGTTATGAGATTTCCGTACATGAAACTGAGAGGAAGGGATCTGCCCATCATCCCACTTAAAATTAAAGGAGAGGATGGGTGGACCATATATAATGCATTTGTAGACTCTGGTGCAGGTTATTCCATATTTCAAACAGATGTTGCAGAAGATCTAAACTTAAACTTAGAATATGGAAAGAGGGAATACGTTACCGTTGGTGACGGCTCCCTTATAATCGTTTACGTACATCGGTTGGAGATTCAAATTGGCGATGAGGTGTTTGATGCTGCGATAGGGTTTTCGAAACAGCTTGGCATCGGATTCAACATCATCGGTAGAAAGAGCATATTTGAGCGTTTTAAAATTTGCTTTGATGAAAAGGAGAAGTTTGTGGAGTTCATTAAAAATAAAGAGTTAAGTATCTGATAACAGATTTAACAACGTGGTAAGTCAGAAAGGATTTAATAACAAATAAGAAATAAGTTACTAACAAATAAATTAGTGCTTGGGGGTTTACATTACGACCTGTAAAAGTCGCGGGATTGATTTATAGAC
>DAOUUS010000030.1 GCA_030668065.1 Candidatus Methanophagales archaeon | reverse complement strand
TCTTTATCTTGCCCAAACTCTTTTTCATACGGATATCCTACCGTTTTTCCTCCAACCGCGCTGCCACCTCATCCAAAAACTCTTCCGTGTTCACTACCTCCTTCGCAGCCGGCTCCGCCAGTTTCGCCAAGTCGCCAGTCATTATACCATCTTCTATTGTCTTTAAAGCAGCCGCATCCAACTTATCCGCAAACACGCCAAGCTCCGGCGTGTTGTCAAGCTCACCACGCTTCCGGAGCGCACCACTCCATGCAAATATGAGTGCGACCGAATTCGTAGACGTCTTCTCACCTTTAAGATGCTTGTAATAGTGTTTCTGCACCGTACCATGAGCCGCTTCATACTCAAAGTAACCGTGTGGCGACACTAACACCGAAGTCATCATAGCTAAACTACCAAATGCAGCCGCAAGCATATCTGACATCACATCGCCATCGTAGTTCTTCAACGCCCAGAGCAGTCCACCTTCAGACCGCATTATCCTTGCTACTGCATCATCTATGAGCGTATAGAAATAGGTAATCCCAGCAGCCTCAAACTTATCCTTGTACTTCGTTTCATAAACCTTCTCGAATATCTCCCTGAAATTATTGTCGTACGTCTTAGATATAGTGTCCTTCGTAGCGAACCACAAATCCACCTTCTGGTCAAGCGCATAAGCGAAACAAGCGTCAGCAAAGCTAGTTATTGAAGCGTCAAGGTTATGTATGCCCTGTATTACTCCCGGTCCTTTGAACTCATGTATCGTCTGCCTAACGTCATCACCATTCTCATTCGTGACCACAATCTCCGCCTTACCTGTACTATCAATCCGGTACTCGACGTTCTTGTAAACATCACCGTAGGCGTGCCTACCCAATATTATCGGTTTTTGCCAGTTCTTTACCGCTGGTTGTATGTTCGTAACCATTATGGGCGTTCTGAAGATAGTACCATCTAATAAAGCTCGGATTGTACCATTTGGGCTCTTCCATTGCTCTTTCAGGTTGTATTCCGTAACCCGTGCCGCGTTTGGCGTTATTGTGGCGCACTTAACACCCACTTTATACCTCTTTATCGCCTCTGCCGCATCTATGGTTATCTGGTCATCAGTCTCATCCCGCTTTTCAAGTGCAAGATCGTAGTACTCGGTTTTGAGGTCTATATAAGGTAACAGAAGCTTTTCCTTTACCATACCCCACATTACCCTTGTCATCTCGTCTCCGTCCATCTCCACCAACGGAGTTTTCATCTGAATCTTATCTGTCATCTTTTTGTTTACCTCTTCTTTTTTGTTTCTGCATATTCCAAAGCCTCTGTCTCGCTGGGTAGCATATATAGGACATCATCCCAGGGATGCCGGTATAATCGCGAATGCAAGCGTTTCTGGTCCAGGTAGTGCCCGATCATACCGATTGTCCGGCCTAATACAAAAATACCATTGAGTGTGCCGATATTTATGATCTCGTCTATCTCGTCCTCTGTATATATCTCCGTAGAGTGCAGAATATCCACGAACAGGATACCGACACACCCATCCACATTAAATATGAGATTGTTCTTCTTGGCTGTTGTTATCCTCTCCACTTCAAGAGCAAAATCCAGCAGCTTATGCTTTGGTAGATTAGCGAAAGCCCATTCTTCTAGTAGATTCACACGCATGTCCGGGTTATGCACGCTCTTTATCCTGTGCCCAATTCCCGGTATATTTATGTTCTTGGCTTTCATCTCGTCCACAAACTGCCTCGGTGTGAGCCCTCTATCCAGAGCATCCTTGAAGTATTTAGCAGCATCATCTATTGCACCGCCAAATCTCGGCCCTATTGTCAATACACCCGCCGCTACTGATGCCGTTAAGTCCTTGCCCGCCATGGCAGTCACAATAGCATTGTGTGCACCACTTACACATGGGCCGTGATCTGCTGTTATCCTGAGTGCGAGTTCCAAAAACTCTGTAACATACTTTGGCAAACGTTTCTTAAACCACAGCAATGAGATAACGTCTCCTACGCTGTAGCCATCTCGGATAACGTCACTTATTGGTATGCCCGCATACATAAGCTCATCACCCCTATCGTCTGAGATTGTGCTAATAATATTGGATGACTTTCGCATGGTCCCCGGGTCATAATCCACAGGTACTTCTCGCGGCGCCTCCTCCTCCTTTTCTGCTATGATTCCATTTACCTTCAGGTCCTCATATACCTCTCGTATAAGTTCATCGAGATCATCGTATGAGCCCGGAACGTATGCGCCTGCATCTTTGAGTGCCGTATTCTTCGCGTCCGCCGTCTCAGTCTCACCCCGTGCCATTGCTCCGGCATGTCCGAACTGCACCTCGCTGGGAAACACCTTTGCGCATGTACCCGTAACCCATGCTATCACCGGCTTCTTTATCTGGCCGTCCTTTAGTGCATCTACTATCTCATACTCATCGTCACCGCCAATTTCACCAAGAACTACCATCATCTTTATGTCTGGATTCGCCTCGTATCGCTGCAAGTGCTCAAGAAGGGTGGAACCCGGATATTTATCGCCGCCTATGGCTATTCCCTCATACACACCGTCCGAATTCAGGGAAATCATATTCGCCATCTCATTCAGCATACCTCCGGACTTCGACACGAACCCCACGCTGCCTCTCCTGTACAGTTTTGACATCAAGAGGTTGGACAAAGCACCGCCGGCATTGCCTACTTTGAAGCCGCCCGCCACAAAGCCTCCTACCGTGGCAGGACCGATGATCCACTTACCCAGTTTCTTCCTTAAAGCGATGAGTTCCCGTGTCTGTCGTTCTGGTATACCCTCTGCAATGATTACCACAGTCTTAATCGTGGGGTAGTTTAAAGCCTCAACAGAAACTTTGTACGCCGACCTGAAGGATGCGAAGTTGATTACCACATCGGCATCCGGATGGTTTTTCACTGCGGTACTGAGCTTATTGTACATGGGCAGCAATATCTCGTCCCTGCCATAGAACACTTTCATAAGCCCTTTACGCCCACCGCTGGGATTCACAATTGCAGCCACTGAAGGTTTATCTCTCCCAGCTAAATAGCCAAAGTGCAGCATCCTCTGAACCGCCGCTTGCTGGTTCCCGAATATAATGGATGTCGTGTCCCTATCAAACAATACATAATCTGGTTTTGCCATTTCAATTACCTCCATCTAGATTATTCAGTGCAATACTAACCACCTTTGTCATGTGCATGTCAGGCCCATGTACCTCCATATCCAGGTCCAATATTTTACCCGCCTCGCGAATCTTTGCCAGGCCGGCCTCGTAGTTTGGCCCACCGCGGCGTATATATATCTTTATATCATGCTCTTTTATCTTGTCTGCATATTCCTCAAGCGCCGTTATTATACCGTCAAAAGTCAGTGCCACATCCGTGAAGTTCGCTATTCCACCACCTATTAGGAGTACTTTGCCGCCCTCTACTTTTTCCCGGGTCATCAAATCTAGCAGAGTCTTTGCATAGTCATAGGTCTCCTCTGTGGTCGGATTGCCACTATACTCGCCGTAGGTTGCCAGCTCATCTCCGAACCCAAGGTCCACCACGGTATCTGCGTATATCACGCTTGCTCCACCACCCGCCACCATGGTCCACACTTTACCATGTGGATTCAGTACTGTGAGTTTCAGTGATGACCCGCTTTTCTCGTCCAAATCATCTATGTACTGTTCCTCCGACCTTAATTCACGACCAAAAGGTGCTGGGAACTCAATGTCGCCCCACTTCTCGTGACATAGGTACTGTGCGGTATCATCCAGTCGTGCCACTGTATCTATCGGGAAGAACTCGCCATCCCTATATGTGAATGGATTGAACTCCAAAAACCCGAATTGCAGTTTGCGATAAAACAGGTATAAAGCTGTTACAAGGTCTTTAAGGCCTTTCTTATCCTCACTGCTCACACTATCCAGAATGGGCGTAAGGTCAATATCCTCTATCTTTGCATCTATGGGTACATTGATGGTTGTGACCTTGTCCCAGTTTGTCTCTATGTCCACGCCGCCCTCTGACGAGAAATGGATATAATCACCATCCTGATAACCTGTAAATGCTAGGTAAAACTCTTTATCTAGCTCTACGTATGGCTGAACGAGGAAGTGCGTTAGTTTTCCTTTGACTTTGCCCACTTCCACGATGCTGTTCATCTTCTCGTCTAACCAGTCCTTTGCCTCATCATAGGTAACATTCACCAGTAATAGCCCGTGCTTGCCCCTCTTCCCAAATAGTTGATCGGGCTTTACCGTCAGTTTATTTGTCTTCACCCAATGCTTCTTTTTAGCTACGGCTGCAATACTCGTATCTGGCGTGACCAGAGCGACTTTGCCACGATACTTAACCGTTCCTTTCGATAACTTTTTCATATGCTTAGCCAGAATATTCTTGGCATCATATTCTCTTATACCTCTTTGTGCCATCTTTGTGCCTCCTATTTTATCCTTTTATTTTACAACCTTTGCCTTTACCCAGGGCAGTTTACCTCCTGTCTTCAATATCTCGGCATCCAGTTGTGAAAGTGAGTGCGTAAGTTCTGTCTCTTTATTTTTAGTCCAATTTATGAGCTTTACATCGCCCTGCAATTCGCCTATAAATACCTCTAACATATCCGCAAGGTCTATGGACTCGTAGTCCGCAGGGTTCTTAAAAGTTAGAGGCACTATCCCGAAGTTTATCAAGTTTGCTAAATGTATGCGTGCGAACGACTTGACAATGACTGCCTTAACGCCCAAATATTTGGGTGCAAGTGCCGCATGCTCTCTGCTCGAGCCCTGCCCGTAGTTATCACCACCTATTATGAACCCACCACCCTTCTCCAAAGCCCTTCTCGGAAACTCAGGGTCTATCGCTTCAAAAACATACTCCGAGATCGCGGGTATGTTGCTCCTCAACGGCAGTATCTTCGCACCCGCCGGCATGATGTGGTCTGTGGTGATATTATCCTCCACCTTGATGAGCACTTCTCCCGCCAGTGTATCCGGCAATGGCTGGAAATCCGGCAGTGGTTTGATGTTCGGTCCCCTGATGATCTCCACTTTGGCCGACTCAGCGGCTGGAAGTGGACGTATGAACATATTATCATTGATTATAAATCGCTGTGGCATCTCTATCTTCGGATATTCACCTAAATCTCGTGGGTCTGTGAGAACGCCCTTGATTGCCGTGGCTGCTGCTACTTCGGGACTCACGAGATACATCTGCGCATCCTTTGTGCCACTCCGGCCCTCGAAATTCCTGTTAAACGTTCGTACAGATACAGCATGAGACGACGGTGCGCCACCCATACCTATACACGGCCCACAAGAGTTCTCAAGTATCCGCGCACCCGCAGCTACAAGATAACGCATCTCATCACTCTCAATAAGGTGCTCTACCACTTGCCGTGAGCCCGGATTTATAGTTAGGTGCATGTTATCGGCGATTGTGTGTCCCTTCAGTATGTTAGCCACTATTTTAAGATCGCTTAGTGAAGAGTTAGTACACGACCCAATCGCTACTTGTTGTACTTCCAGCCCAGCAATCTCACTCACCGGCTTTATCTTCCCTGGACTGTGTGGAAGAGCTACTAAAGGCTCTACTTCGCTTAGGTTTAGCTCTATGACTTCATCGTATTCTACATCGGCATCTGCTTCAAGAGGAATCCATAGATCGCCACGTTCCTGTGCCACCATAAATGCCTTTGTCACCTCGTCACTCGGAAATACACTAGTTGTGGCTCCTGTTTCTGTGCCCATATTCGTTATTGTTGCTCTTTCAGGCACGCTAAGGGTCTTGACCCCGGGGCCAAAATACTCCAGTACATTCCCTACACCGCCTTTTACGTCTATCAGACGAAGAACTTCCAGTATGACATCCTTGGCTGAGACCCAATCCTGAAGTTTTCCTGTTAGTTTTACACCCACTATCTTTGGATACTTTATTCTGTAGGGCATACCCGCCATGGCAACTGCTACATCCAGGCCACCTGCACCTATGGCAAACGAACCTATACCGCCTGCAGTAGGAGTGTGGCTATCAGAGCCAATCAAGGTCTTACCGGGACAAGCAAACCGTTCCAGATGGAGCTGGTGGCATATGCCATTGCCCGGCCGTGAGAACTGCAAACCGTATCTCCTGGCTATGGATTGAAGGTATCTATGATCATCCGGATTTTTGAAATCGGTTTGAAGCGTGTTGTGGTCAACATAACTAACGCTCTGCTCTGTTCTTACACGGGGTATGCCTATGGCCTCGAACTGAAGGTATGCCATTGTACCTGTTGCATCCTGAGTAAGTGTCTGGTCAATCTTCAAAGCTACCTCGTCACCCGGTGCTATTTTAGCCGCTATATCCTCTACAATATGTTCTTTGATTATCTTTTCTGTAATTGTACCTACCATATCAATCACCTATTAATACCTGAAAAACCAGTATCGCATATATACATTTACTATCTGTTCGCAGGTCATCCGGGAGCATATGCCCACGCATAAAATCAGGGGTGCTACTAAGCTACATCCGAGTTTTGCTTACGCAACGGCACAGAAAAAGCTTTCTCCACAGAAGAGCGGTGTATGGCATTGTACGAACAGAATGGAATTATACGCCCATCCGGAGTGGCATAGTGAATGCCGCATCTCTTGACACGTTCCAAATCGAAATTAAAAGCATCCTGGAAGTGCATTACACCGACATAAAGCGTTTTACGATGGAACTCGGCAAGCGCGTCACGACTACCCTTCTCTAATATACCTGTTAATACACGGATGTTTTTTGCGAATTCAGGAGGCGCTTTAGCGCGGTCTATGAACTTCCCGCCCGAAGTCAACAGCTTTGCCGCTGTCTTCAGTTTGCCAATCCTCGATTTCTTTATCTCTTCGGCACCCTCCAGCAGGAACTCCATCAGCCCTTCAACATCCACAAACTCCGTTATTGGTGTGAACTTCCCGCCATCCGCAAAGACATACGTCCCCGCACCACAGTGAGGATGTACCGTGAACTCTAACTGAGGTATTCCTTTCCAGGCCTCCACGAAATACGAGAAGGGCACGACAAAGGGCACGGGATAGAAACTTTCGCGTGGTATTTGTCCGTCTGTCTGCTCCTCCAGGCACTTTATGAAATCCGGAATCGTTAACCGTCTTTCCTTGCGTTCTGAGTCGTCCACTCTTCCTTCAAACGATATAGGCTGTGCATTCACGCCCCTTACCACATCCAGGTTCTTTGCCACGAACCTTACCATATCGCCTATTTGATGGTCATTCACGCCTTTCATTAGTGTGGGAACAAGCACCACACTGCGTAATCCACCGCGCCGGCAGTTCTCAATCGCCTTTAATTTCGTGTTTAACGCCGGTATGCCTCTCAAAAACTTGTATGGCTCGTCAGTCATACCGTCGAATTGCAAATACACGGTATGCAAGCCTGCTTCTACTAAATCACGGCAGAACTGCTCGCTCTTCGCCAGTGCTATCCCGTTTGTAGCAACTTGAACATGAGAAAAGCCGATTTTACGTGCCATTTTTACTATATCTACAAAGTTCTCGCGTACCGTTGGTTCTCCGCCCGCAAACTGCACTGCGGGGCAGGGCGGCACTTCACTCCTGAGTAGTTTCATCATCTCTTCCAACTGTGCCATAGTCGGCTCGTAGAGATAACCCGCAACCGCGGCATTTGCAAAACAGGTTGGGCAGTGCTGGTTGCATCTGTTCGTTAGGTCTATAATCGCGAGCATTGTCGAACTCTTATGCTCCGGACACAGCCCGCAATCGAATGGGCAGCCCTTTTCTGTCTTTGTTAGCGTAATTCCGGCATTGCCCTCGTATTGCCAGTTTGCAAATTTGTGATACAGCTCGGCATCAGACCAGTACGTGTCCTCGAATTCGCCATGCTCTTCACATTTCTTCTTTATCAGTATCTTGCCATCGGATTCATATATTTCTGCGTCTATCACCTTTAAACATTGTGGGCACAGAGATTTTGTTCTCTTCTTCATCTCGTTCATTTGTTTATCTATATCCTTGTATATATCCTCAACAGTTACTATTAAAAGAGGGTTGCATAGATATATATAACTTAAGGAAAGTAGCACATTCGCGTTAGAACCTATGCAAGGTGATTTTAAAAATTTATTTTGTGATGAACTTTGTGTTATCCCTGCGAGAGTGGAATTGTAAGGGGGCAGGAGAGAGTAGATGTTTAAAACATGAGAAACGGGAAAGTGCATTTTCAAACAAGAAAACAGTTCCTTCAGTTATTAACAGCGATTGTGCAATTTTATGGGTCAACGTTTGTTCCACTCGAACACCAAAACAATCATTAAGCGGAATGCACCTTCAACTGCTTCTTTCATATATTGCAGATCAGCTTCAACGAATTATATTTTATTGTGATTGCATACATTGTTATTGTTTAAGTGAAGAAGAGTTATAACTATAAAGGAGCACAACAAATGGCAAATATGCAAACGGCAATAGAAACCGTAGAAGGGATAAAAAACGGCGATATATCTTGTGAGGAGTTATTATCCCAAATCTATGACCGAATAGAGCAAAGCCAACTAAATTGTTTTATCACGTTAAACAAGGATGACGCTATTGCACAAGCGATAGAAGTGGATAAACGAATAGCAGAAGAAGATTACAGCCAAAAGAAACTGCTTGGAGTGCCCATAGCCATCAAGGATAGCATCACCACAAAGGGTATTCAAACTACGTGCGCATCGAACATTCTTACGGGTTATGTCCCGCCATACGATGCTACTGTAATAGCGGCACTGAAGCGTGAAGGCGCGATAATAATAGGGAAAACGAACATGGACGAGTTCAGTATGGGCACTTCAACAGAAACGAGTTATTACGGTGCCACGAAAAACCCGTATGACCTCAGTCGTGTGCCGGGCGGCTCTTCGGGTGGTAGCGCAGCAGCAATATCGGCAGATGAGACAGTTCTCGCGCTCGGCTCAGACACCGGTGGCTCAATCCGTTGTCCCGCTTCGTTCTGTGGCATCGTGGGTTTGAAATCCACTTACGGGCTCGTTTCGCGACACGGGCTTATTGCGTATGCTAACTCTCTGGAACAAATAGGGCCAATGGCATCGAATGTAACCGATACAGCACTGCTCTTAGAAGTTTTAGCGATAAAGGACGAACGAGACAGCACGCAGGCAAAGCTAAATAATAACGCATCTACGAATTACAGTTGCTCGTGGTTACACGACCGCGATGGCCGCGGCGATTTTAAAGGCATGAAAATAGGAATCCCGAAGGAGTTCATCGAGGGTGTTTCTCCAGAAGTAGAAAAGGCTGTTTGGGGTGCCATACACAAATTCGAGGAGCTCGGCGCTACATACGTGGAGTTTAGCATGCAAAACATGAAATATGCGCTTGCTTCGTATTACATCATTGCAATGTCCGAAGCGTCATCGAACCTTGCACGGTTTGACGGGCTGCGTTACGGGCTACGGTTGGAAAAGGACGAGGACTGGCACACTACTTTTTCGCGGATACGTGGCGAGGGATTTGGCGAAGAAGTGAAGAGACGAATTATTCTTGGCACTTATGCACTCTCAGCAGGTTACTATGGTAAATACTATTTAAAGGCGTTAAAGCTGCGTACTTTGATAAAGGCCGAATTTGATACCGCTTTGAAGACGTATGACATGTTGGCGATGCCGACAATGCCGTTTACCGCTTTTAAACTTGGAGAACGGATAAAAGACCCGCTTTCGCTTTATCTTGCGGATGTTAACACAGTACCTATTAATTTGGCGGGTGTTCCTTCCATATCTGTCCCGTGCGGGTTCTCAAATGGGCTACCCATAGGCTTGCAGCTCGTGGGTAAGCTTTTTGACGAGGATAAGGTATTGTGGGCGGCTTTTGGCTACGAACAAGCCATTGTTTAAAATATATCATTATTTTTTGGAATGCTTTAAACCTTCTTCACAATCAGCGTTAAATTCAAGTCCTTTTCCACTATTTTCTCGTAATTCCCTTTTATATGCGGCTTTATCTTCTCCAAATCCCATGGTCCCGATATTATTTCGCCAACTAATTCACCGTCTTTAAATATCCGTACCACACCGTCATTCTTTGATACTACAACAGCCACAGCGTCTGTTTCTTTGGATATAGACGCGGCCGCCATGTGTCTAGTGCCAAAACCCAATGGAATGTCTATATTCTGGGAACTTGCTTCAATGTACCGCGCCGCCGAGAGTACGTATCCGTCAGCACTGATAACAAATGCACCGTCCAGTTTCGACAGTTCGTTTATAGTGCCCTGAACATTTGCATCCTTCAGGTCTTTCTTCTCCTTTGGGTGGTACGCAAGTGGGTCCAGGATTAAAGGCTTTGATTTCTTCAATACCTTCTCCTCGTCACCGACCACAAATAGTGTGCCTACTCCACCGCGTTCTGCACTATGTCGCGCTATGCTCACCGCTATTTCCACTACCGTCTCCAGGACATCGGGATCGCATTTCCTTCCCCCTCTACAGAATATACCCGCCATTTTTCAATATATTAAAACTATAATCTCACATCTGTTTATAAATTCGTATAGGATAGTAAGGAAATGATAATGCCCGAGTCTTTTGGCACCGCGCCTCGTTTCAAGAAAATGTTTGTGAGTGCATATTCGCCCTCGCACATAACTGGCTTCTTTATGATCTGTGATAACTTTAATCCTTTGTATAAAGGCTCGGTTGGCGGTGGCATCGTATTAGAAGCGGGTTGCGTCTCTGAAGTTTCCCTTAATGACTCATTAAAGACAAGAACAGAGCTAAAAATAAACGGTGTGGATGCGGTGGCGGCTACCACGAAATACGTTGTTGATCGTATGATCGGGCAGTGTAAACAAGAGGTTAGTGTCACGGTGACAACGAATTTTGAAGTCCCGGTAGGCTGTGGTTTTGGTGCAAGTGGTGCTGGTGCACTTAGCACAGCCGTTGCACTAAACGAGCTTTTGTCGCTTAACATGACGCTAAACGAAGTAGCACAAATCGCGCATCTTGCAGAAGTAGAGAACAGTACTGGCTTAGGCGATGTAATTGCGGAGTTAAACGGTGGTGT
>DAOUUS010000057.1 GCA_030668065.1 Candidatus Methanophagales archaeon | reverse complement strand
CGAGGATGTTGTCGGTCATCGCCCCTCTGAGGCGATTACACTTCAGGCGAACATAACCTGCGCAGAGTGCGTAAAACCCGCTAACGAGGCGATTAAGGAACAGTTGATAAACGCTGATGTAGTCAACTTCGATGAAACGGGGTTTGCCTGTGGAAAACAAATTGCACTGGCTGCATGTTGCTAGTACACCTTATCTGACGTATTATACTGTGCATCAGAAACGTGGCAGGGAGGCAATGGACGCGATGGGGATTTTACCAGAGTTTTGTGGGAGAGCGGTGCATGATCACTGGAGTCCCTACTTTGGATACGACCATCTAAAGCACAGTCTCTGCAATGCCCACCACTTGCGTGACTCCATATTCGTCTACGAGCAATACGGGCAGGAGTGGGCAGAAAAATTGAGTCGCTGCTTGATAGACATCAAGGAAGAAGTGGATTTGGTCAGTGAGTACAGTGATCACCTCGATCATGAAAAGATAGAGCTATATGAAGCACGATATGACGAGATTATTGAATACTGACTTGAAATGAATCCGCCACCGCAGAAAGAACCAGGAAAACGGGGCAGAGTCAAACAATCTCCGCCAAAAAATCTACTTGACCGCTTAAAGGGGCACAAACATGAAGTGTTGGCATTTATGTATGATTTTCGTGTGCCTTTTGACAACAATCAGGCCGAGCGCGATATTCGTATGATGAAAGTGAAACAGAAGGTGTCAGGCACCTTCCGCACTGCTGAAGGGGCGGATGTGTTCTGTAGTATTCGTGGGTATATCTCTACCGCGCGGAAGAACGGGTGTCGTGTCCTCAATGCTATTCCCGATGCGTTTCTAGGGACTCCATTTATTCCTTCCGTCGGTTCTATGTGATTGACATAGGGGTGAGTAGTTACCATTATTATTGCAATACGCTAGCTATCGAAAGAGAAAGGAGGAAAGTATAAAAAAAAATGACTTTGATTATTGTAACGGGAATGCCGGGAACGGGTTCGTCAACGGTGATAAACGAAGCACTGAAGTTGCGGAATGAAAGCGGCGCGGTTGAATCAGAATTCAAGCCTAAGAACTACGGAGATGTCATGTTTGAAACCGCAATAGAAAAAGGGCAGGTAAAGAATAGAGATGAGATGAGGAAGTTATCAGTCGAAAAGCAGCGTGAGATTCAGATGCACGCCTGTGACAAAATCGCGGAGTGGCGAGAAAGCATGGACCTCATCATTGACACGCATTGTACGATAAAGACACCACGAGGCTATTTCCCGGGCTTACCCGAATACGTGTTGCGGAAATTGAATCCCGACCTGTTAGTTTTAATCGAAGCGACACCGGAAGAGATATTCGACCGAAGGCAAAAGGACAAGACCCGGAAAAGAGACGCAGAAGCTAAAAGCGGTATAGAAGAGCATCAGTTCATGAACCGTGCAATGTCAATGGCTTATTCCTGCCTTACCGGTGCTGCCGTGAAGATAATAGGGAATCACGATGGCGAACTGAAAACTGCAGCAGATGAGTTCGTTAAATTGTTGGATCTATAGCGAATAAAGCAGGATTAGCAGTTCGTTAGATATAGCCTCAAAGATCCGGTTCACCCGCCGCCATTATCCCCATATTTATTGTTACCTCTGCTATATCCTCACAATACTTCGCTATTCGTTCTAAGCTCTCTAATGTAGAAAGAGCCGGTATTTTTGCTGTGCTACTTCGTTCCTCTGCCAGAATCCGTTCATTTGCCACTTCTACTTTCTTAGTTAACGATTTCGCATCTTCTATCGCTTCATTCGCCTTTTCTATATTCCTATCAGATAAAGAAGCCAGTGTCTTATTGAATATGTCTTTAGTACTGATACCAATTGCCTTTATGCTATCCAAACTCTTGTCCCCTACCTGAGAGGTCATAGCCTTAGATCTCTCCGCTATGTTCACTATGTGGTCGCCTATTCGCTCCATGCTCTTCACTATTATCCGGTATCCTAAGCTATCACGCTGCCGATCCAGACCTATCTTCTTCGACAGTTCGGGATCGCTCATCGCAGCCTTGAGCTGCCTCACAATCAGTAAATAAAACCTATCTATCTCGTTATCGCGCTCTATAACATCCTCCGCAAGGTTTGGCTTGCTTTTATCAATAGAAGCAATAGCGTCTTCCTGCATTGACAATAAAATCTGTGACATACTCCGTATCGCATCTTGCAGCGTAAAATCCTCGTATTTCAAGAAACTTTTTAGCACTATCTCCCTTGACGATTCCTCTACAACCTCTATGCCTATCAACCTCTTCCTTACTTCCGCCTTTATCCTCTTCCTTGCCCCTGCCTCGAACCCATGAGGGGCTAATAGCTTCACGAGGTCATATCCCACGAGATAATAAGAGATGAGATACCGGAAGTTGCACTCAAAGCTTTCTTTTTCGGACAGAACGAATTCAGCACATTTTACCTGCTCTTTTTTATCCTGCTGCGCCGTTATGACAAGCGAATTATCAGCACGTTGAATTAGAGTGAGTTCATCGCCCTGTTTCACACCCGCTTCTCTCGCCCACTTTATTGGCAGCGAGACGGTGTAAGTAGAACCACCGGTGAGCTGTATTTTTCTCTTCTCCTCTTTCATTTTCGTCCTTCGCTTTAGTTAATCTATCAATTCTATATACAATAAATATAATTATATAATTGAGGATACGAGACTTTGCTTTTTATGAATTCAAATCTTATGTTTTAAGAGGGGTAAAAATGGAAACGGAGGAGGAATACATTCCAAGATACGAGTATGAACGTTTAGAGAGCGAGTACAGGCGGCTGATGAGGAAATACGAGGAGACCGAAGCATATAAAGAGGATCTTGAAAAACTCGTCTCGAAATCACGAGCACCGCCGTTAGACTGTGGGTTCGTGGTGGAGAAAACCGAAGAGAGCGCTATTGTGAATTTAAACGGTGCATTAAAAGCTTTACCTTATGGTACACTTAGCAATAACGAAATATCCGATTTGAAAGAGGGCAAATATGTCTTTATAGGGCGTATCCCGGATAGGAGTAGCCCCAGTGGATTTACCATCGGTATCACGAAAATATATGACCGAATGGCTGACTTAGAGGTGGGAGAGATCGAGGACTTGAGGCAGGATGATGAGGGCTGGATAGGCGAAATATCAACAGGGAAAGGACGTAGTAAGATCTATAAACGGCTGAGAGGAGACGAGAAAGATAAGATAAAAGTGGGTATGAAGGTAGGACTTCTGCCGGGTACTTCTGACATAATCAAAAGCTATACGGCGAAGGAATTCTCGCACTATGAGATTACGAAAAGCCCCGAGGTTAGCTTTAACGACATCGGCGGCTTGAAAAGCGTGAAACAGGAGTTAATAAATAGTATCATTCTACCCATGCTAAATCCCGAAGATTATGCAAAATATGGGGAACGTTCGAGGAGGATACTGATGTACGGCCCGCCGGGATGTGGAAAGACGATGTGTGCAAAGGCGTTAGCATCCGCATTGCCCAATTGCGAGTTCGTGAAGGTTGGTGCCGGAGAGCTATTCAGCATGTGGCTCGGGGAATCCGAGCGGAATGTGAGGATGATTTTCAAAACTGCAAATGACAAATTAGAAGATGGTGAGAACGATTATGGTGTGATTTTCTTTGACGAGATTGATGCGCTGGCACAGGAAAGGGGTATGTACACGGGCTCATCTGGTGCGCCGGAAAGAGTTACGGGACAGTTACTGGACCTCTTAGATGGCTTTTATGCTCTGCATCCACACCTCACTGTTATCGGTGCGACCAACCGTTTGCATCTTATAGATTCGGCATTCCGGGCCCGATTTGACAAGATCATTGAGGCACCAAAGGCCGATAAAGAAGCTGCTCTTTCCATTACCCCGATATATGCCAAGAAAATCCCTATTGACCGCTATCTGGCAGAGGAACAAGGAGGCGAAGCAGAAGCAAGGGCGTATCTGGCAAACGCGATTGTCGAATATATATATAAAGATACATACGTGGAAACAGAAATAGGGCGGATAAAGAGCGGAGATACTGTGACTGGTAGGTTCATTGCGCAGATATTCCACTATGCAAGGGATAAAGCGTTAGAAGAGCGGACACTGCTGACATTGAAGCGAGGTAAAATTAATGACGATGCGCTGAGGCAGATGTGGCAGGATGAACGGATTGCAGAGATATTAGATGTAGAAAGCAAGATGGATGAATTGCAGAAGCGCTATAAGCACATAGAGGATATAGGCGTGAATCTGGAACTGCTGAAGGAAGGTTTTGACAAGTTTGTGCAGAGAAGAGCGGAAGAGATGATTGTGTCGGGATATGAGGTACTACCCGAAGAAGACACAGGGATGCATTATTAAGTCTTTTTCTTTTTTCTTTTTTATAAGTGCATAAAATGGAAAAGGTTGATTTGTGTAGATGGCAAGGGATAGAGCACGAATTCCGGATCGGCATAAGTTCAGAATCGCCGGGGTTATATCGGTATGCGCGATTTTATCATGTGGACGAGGTGATTCATGCACTTGAGAACTATACCTTCTTTGACGGTGCGAATGCGATATGTGCGAAGCTGCGAAGAAGGAACGACGGGTTTTTGAGGAATGGTTCCCGGATTTATATATGTACCGGTGGTCACTTAGAGATTGCCACGCCGGAATGCAGAAACGCTTTTGACGTGCTGAAATATGATAAGGCAGCAGAGCTGTACATGCAATTGGGTGTGGAGAAAGCAAACGAAAGATACAAGAAGAAGTCGAAGAAGAAAGGCAGTCAAAGTACGTACATACAGTGCTGGAAAGCGAATGTTGAGATAGACAAGAGATACAGTCGGGGCACGCATGAGTCCTACATCGTGGAACGGAATAAATTTGTGGGCAATGAGAACTTACTCATACCGTTTCTGATACTGCGTAAGATTTTCTTTGGGGCAGGCGGGTTTGTAGCGGAGAAGGGCGATATAAGATACGTGATTTCACCGAAAGCGATGGTTTCTCGAAGGGTAGTTACGGAGTCGCCATCGCAATGGCCGATTCTATCCACGCGGGACGAGCCGTTGAGCACAAAGGACAAATACCGTGTACATGTAACATCAGGAGAAGGCGTCCGTTCTGAGGTGACAAGACTGCTCAATAACGCGCTTACTTCGTATGTGATAGACGCGATAGAATCCGAGAAGATTACGCATATAGAAGAGCTTTGGAATCCGCTACAAACATTTAAGGATATTGCTGCGAATACAGAAGGAGATTGGCGAATAAAATTGATGAACGGGAAGACAGAATCAGCCATTGATTATATCAATCATCATTACGTCTCGGTGATAGAAGAGTTATTTGAGGAACGAGAGACATCTGACTGGGACGTGTACGTTCTGGATACGTTCAAGAGGCTCTGTGATAAGTTCAGTCAGGGATTGCTTGAAGACCCGTATGTGGTACGTCGTTTGGAATGGTTACTGAAGTTAAAGGTAGTAGAAGACGAGATAGCGGATTTTGAATATAACTATATCCCAAAAGGTAAGTTCGATTATCGGAGTATGTACCAGATGGATGAGCGAATGGAGAAGAAGATAGCGGCATCTTTTGAGTTCACCAATCTCTGTGATCATGATTTATACGAGCAGGTAGCGGATAAAGTAGGTGTAGAGCGGATTTTAACGGAGGCGGATATAGGAGAAGCGTTGTTAGCACCACCGAAGAATTCAAGAGCCGAGTTAAGGGTGAAAATCGCATCAGAATTCGATAATGCTGCGTTGTGCTGGAATAAAATAACGATAACAAAGGAGCCAAGGATAAAGATAGACATGAGCCGCCCGACAGCGGAGGAATATTCGCGGCTATTTGAGCGGTATCCTGAACTGGCGCGGATGCCAAGTGCCGTAGTAGTTTTTTTGCGTGAACGGAGACGTGGAGAGACGACTAGGCAGGTTATGGTGCGACTCCTTGCCGAGGAAGAGGATATAAGAGGCTGGGAGGAGGATATAAGCCGTGAAGTGAGGAATAGATTAGTCAGGAATCCCTATCTGGACTATTTGTTGTATTCCAATAACAAAACTTACCGATTTGACGACCTGGATGGCTGGGACGAGGCTAGCATAAGAAAGAAGATAGAAGAGATAAGGAAAGAAGAGCGGCTAAGTGAAGATGATGATTTATAAAGCGGGTAAGCGGATGCACGGGATGATACAATGAAGGAACGCACAAAGGGCACCGAGAGTAAGATCAGGGGAATAGAGCAGGAATATCCTGTGAGTGCAAAGGCGAATTTAAATCCGGCTATGCTCGTTAATGCTGCGATTCAAGGATTAAAACGGAGTGCTCTTTCACGTGATGTTGTTTGGGATACAGTGACAGAGGTATCACAGGAAGTACACGAATCGAAAATAACGTCTTCCCTTGGGAATAACGGTTGCCGGATTTATAACGATATGGACCATCTTGAGATCTCCACGCCTTCTTACAATAACCCGTTTGACGCTATAGCATACGACAAAGCATCAGAGATATACGCTTTTATGGCCGCAAAGGAAGCGAGTACCGCGCTAAAGAAGGAAGTATTTGTGCATAAAAATAATGTTGCGAATATCACGGTTACAGAAGGTCCGCAGAGGGTAAAACGAGGGGGTATAAAGACAAATACATACGCCACGCATGGTAATATATTGACATTGCGGGAGGCGTGCAAGGATTGGGCTCGAGTAGAGAAATCGCTGATACCCTGGATAATCACGCGAATTCTGTTCACAGGAGCAGGAGATGTTGTCTCTGGCGGATTTGTCGGTAAAGAAGGCGTGAAGTTCGTTATTTCACCAAGAGCAATGTTTACGCATCAAAAATCTTCCCTTGCGACTACTAGGAATCGAGGCATCTTGAACACGAGAGACCAACCTCATGCAGCAAGGCGGTACTGGCGTCTGCATGACATACATTACGAAGGGCTTCGTTCTGAATACGCGATTTTTATGCGGGATATAGCGCAGGCACTGGTAATTTGCGCCTTTGAAACGGGCTTCCTGGATGATGCACCCGAGCTAGAAGACCCGGTGAGGGCTTTCAAGGATATATCGCAGGATACACAGGAATGTGAGTGGCAGATAAAGCTAAAGACCGGTGAGAAGACGGATGCGGTAGCCATTTTACGGTATTATATCGAAGCGATAGAGCGGATGCTAGAAGATACGGGTGAAGAAAGCAAATGGGACGAGATAGGGCTGAAAGCTTTTAAGAGGTTGATAGATAAGTTAGAATCGCGGCGGATAGAAGAGTTTGTGGATGGTATAGACTGGGTGACGAAATTAGCGCTGCTTGTGAATTATGAGCCGAAAAGTGCATCTGACGGAATAAGCATCTGCAATCAATATGCGTTACTGGATGAAAATGTGTCGTTTTATCTCGGTGATAGCGAAAAAGGAACTATAAAAAGTTATTGCCTATTCAACCCGAAGGACTCGCTTGCGTTTGCGGAACGTGAATTACCGCAGGTGGATTGGGCTTCATTCACGCAACGGGTGAAGTATGCACTGAGTAATGCACCGGAGCAGACGAGGGATTATTTCAAGGTTGCGATGCTGAAAAAGTATGGGTCAGAAGTGAGAAGTATTAGCTGGTCCACGATGCAGCTTAATGCGGCAACGGTAATATTAGATGAACCGTTTATGTTGAACAAGGACGAGATGGGAGACGAAATTAGGGATGGCCAAGAACTAGCGGAATGTCTGGCAGTTGCGAAGAAGTTATATCCCACTAAAATTATCTGTTAA
This sequence comes from Candidatus Methanophagales archaeon, assembly GCA_030668065.1. GTDB lineage: Archaea > Halobacteriota > Syntropharchaeia > Alkanophagales > Methanospirareceae > QENJ01. The sequence goes on along the minus strand of DAOUUS010000057.1, from coordinate 581 downwards.
TATTGTAAAAAGAAAGCTTTACCAAAGAACGAATATAGTTTATATTACAAAATAGGTGCAAACGGATAGGGGGTTGAATGAAAATGGTTGTGGATGCGATGGATTTTGACGGAATGGAAGAGGAAGAAGAGGACTTAGAAGAGGAAGAGGTAGCAGAAGGGGATTATGTAAAGGAAGAGACGGCTGAGTACCGGGACACCGGGAAGGAAAAAGAGATGGCGCACATAATGGACCGGTTGAAGGAGCGAGAGAATAAGGAGAAAGCAGCCGACCTCGTGAGTAAGTTGAAAGGAAAGAAGAAAGTGAATAAAAAGATAATGCCGTATGAAATCTATGCCACATCGGGCGAGTGAAGCATCTTCCCGCACACTTTATGCCGCTAAAAACCATCGAGTCGCCGGGGTGCAGTCATGCACATGTACAATTTGGTCCACCATAAAACGGTTAAAGGCAGAATACATGTGACAGATACGACTATATTTATCAACTGGCCAATATACGGTATGAAACTGGTTAAAAAACCCACAACCAGGCCTATCACAAGCACGATGAGCCCAAGTAGAAATACATCAAGTTTATGT
>DAOUUS010000082.1 GCA_030668065.1 Candidatus Methanophagales archaeon | reverse complement strand
TCCTGTGCTTTTATCAATACCGCATTTCCTGCCGCATTCAAAAGTCCGGAATCCGCGATGGTCGCGGCATCAATTACGTTATCACCGGACAATACGAGAAATCGGTCTGCCGTCTTACCCGCCGCTTGATTCAGTGCGTCTCCCGTCCCCAGCAGATGTTCCTGAACTACATACTCTATCTGCACACCTAAATCCTTGCCATCGCCAAAATAATCCATTATCTTCTCTTTTTTATAGCCCACGACAAAGATTAGCTCTCTTATGCCGTTTCTTTCCAGCGCTTCCACGACATATTGCAGAACCGGCTTATCACCTATTCGTATCATTAACTTTGGCTTTGACGCTGTAAACGGTCTCAGCCTTTCGCCTTCTCCCGCAGCGAGCACTATCGCCTGTTTAAATACCATTTAAAATATCCTCGCATTTTTTTCTATATGCCCCGAAGCGAAAGCACCGGGACCGAGAAGCGTATCATTCCCGATTATCGAACCCGCATCTATACTTGCATTTATCCCGGTCCTCACGCCATCGCTTATGATCGCACCGAACTTCCTTCGCCCGGTATCCAATCCTTTTGCTCTAACATGTGCGTTATCAAACCGTAAATTCGCTATATTCGTTCCCGCACCGAGATTGCACCGGCTGCCAATGACAGAATCACCGATATAGCTAAGGTGCGGAATATTCGTATTGTCCATAATAACCGAAGCTTTAATTTCAACCGCATTTCCAATATGGCAATTATCGCCAACAGTCGTATTTGGACGTATGTAACTATTAGGGCCGATTTCACAGTTTTCGCCTATTACAACTGGACCTTCTATGTAAGTCCCGGATTTTAGTGTAGTCCCTGCCCCAATCAATACTTTGCCTTTTAGCCGGACGTTTTCTTCGAGTTCACCATTGTTAGCTGGTTTTATCTTATCCATTAAAGCCGTGTTTGCCGCCAGTAAATCCCAGGGATAGCTGACGTCTATCCAACGCGCGATTTTCTTACAGAAGATGCTTTGGCCTTCGTCTATCAGCAACTGTAACGAATCAGTGAGTTCAAATTCACCTCTCTTCGATTTTGCTGTCTTTGTCAGAGCGGTAAAAATACTCGCGTTTAATAAGTAAACACCTGCGTTTATCAGGTTCGATGGTGGCGCACTCATCTTCTCGTGTATTCTTAATATCTTCTCTCCTTCTGTCTCAACAACGCCGTACTCTTCTGGATTTGGTACTTCAATAACGCCAAGACTGAGTTCGCCTGTTATAACCTGTTTAATGTCTTCCGCACTCACAATCGTGTCCCCGTTCAGCATGATGAATTTATCTTCTACTAATTTTTCTGTTCTACTCAGCGCGTCTGCCGTACCGAGCTGCGTTTTTTGCGTTACATACTGAATACTAACGTCTTGGTCCGCACCGTTTCCAAAGTAATCACGAATGGTCTCATCGTGGTATCCAACAACGAATACGAAATCGTTAATTCCTGCTCTTTTCACCTCTTCCAGTAAATGCTCGAGTATCGGCTTTCCCGTTATTGGAAGCATCACTTTTGGTCTTTCGTAAGTAAGGGGTCGCATCCTCTTCCCCTCACCCGCCGCTAAAATCACTGCTTTCATCTTTATAAGTAACTGTTAAGAATATCTAAGAATTTACCCATAAAAACTCACGAGTCACGCTAAAAAAAAACTGTTACCAGCCTCGTACCTGCAACAACTCCGCTTCGTCCAGAGTACTTACTTCTATACCCTTCATTGGAGCCCCCAAGCCTTTAGAAATCTCCGCCAGTTTCTTCGGGTTATCGTAGTTGTTCACAGCTTCTACAATAGCTGCAGCCATCTTTTCGGGCTCTCCCGACTTGAAAACACCGGATCCGACAAAGACACCGTCTGCTCCGAGCCGCATCATGAGTGCAGCATCCGCAGGTGTTGCTACTCCACCGGCTGCGAAATTAACAACCGACAACCGCTGCCTTTCCGCTGTCTCCTGCACTAATTCAAACGACACTTTCAGCTCTTTTGCAACGTCTCTCAGTTCTTCTTCGCTCTTGCCCTTCAACGACCTTATCTCGCCCATAATTAGTTTCATGTGCCGAACCGCTTCTTTCACGTCACCAGTACCGGCTTCGCCCTTTGTCCTTATCATTGCCGCACCTTCTTCTATACGCCGCAACGCCTCGCCTAATTCGCGAGCACCACACACAAAAGGCACGGTAAACTCCCGTTTGTCCACGTGATGCGTATCCACAGGCGTTAGAACTTCTGATTCGTCCACCATGTCCACGCCCAACGCTTCCAGAATCTCAGCCTCTAAAAAATGCCCTATTCGACATTTCGCCATTACCGGTATCGTAACGGCACCAATAATCTCGGAGATTACCACGGGGTCTGCCATCCTTGCTACTCCTCCTGCTTTTCGTATATCAGCAGGAACCGCGTGCAACGCCATAACCGCAATAGCACCTGCTTCCTCTGCTATTCTTGCCTGATCCGCGTTCGTAACGTCCATTATTACGCCACCTTTCTGCATCGAAGCGAACCCACGTTTCAAAAGCTCTGTACCATGCCTGAGGCCTTCCAGTTCTATTCCCTTCTCTTTCTCCATCTTCGTCTTCATCTCCAGTTCAATTGATGCTTTTAATTAAGAACGCCTTAGTTAAAAAACCTGTACTTCAGCTATTTTTAATTCTGCTATACAATTACTAATACAAGATGCTACTCGCTTTTGAACTTTCAGGTGAGCACGAAACACTGCCGAAAGCGGAAATTGCAGGATGCTTGCGTGCCTTAAAGATACCATATACGGAAGAAACGGATTCCGCTGGAATTTTGGTGATTGATGCAGCTATTCCCACCGCAGCTTGCAATACCCTATCAACGCGATTGGGGATGACGCACGGTATGCACGAAATAATAGGTGTATGCAAGCCAGAAGAGCAGGAAATACTGGAACTCATCAGAACTGCGGATATGACCGGATTTATGGGACCAGGACAGACATTTGCGGTACGTGTTATGGGAAAGAAACCCGCTTCTTTAGAACGCGGTTTAGAAGGCCGAGCGGGCGGAGCCCTAAAAAGAAGTGGCTACGAAGTGAACCTGACGAACCCATCTAAAACGTTTACGCTGCTGTTCACAAAACAAACGTGCCTTTTCTGTTTGCTCTTGCACTCCCGAGATAAGAAGCTTTTTGAGGTGCGAAGACCGCATTTAAGACCGTTCTTCTCACCCGGAGTCATAATGCCAAAGTTTGCACGTGCTCTTGTTAACCTCAGCGGTGTAAAGGCAAAAGACATTCTTCTTGATCCGTTTTGCGGCACTGGCGGGATATTGATAGAAGCAGGTATGATGGATGTGTCAGTAATCGGTATAGATGTGCAGAAGAAGATGGTACGGGGAGCTACACGGAACCTGAAGTTTTACCACCTGAACTGTGATTTGATCGTGGGGGATGCGTCTAAAATCGCCTTACGGGATAACAGCGTGGATACCGTTGTAACCGACCTGCCTTATGGGCGGTCTTCTCTGGTATCCAGTTCATTTGCGGACTCATCGGCATTGTTCCCGGAACGGTTATATCGGAATGCTCTGGATGAAATACATCGCGTGCTTAAAAGCAGGGGAAGAATGGTAATCGTCTTTAGTTCGCAATCGCTGCAATCCCTTTTTCGCAGGTGCAATTTCCGTGTTCTCGAGAAGCACAAGTACCGGGTTCATAAGAGTTTAGACCGTTACATAACGGTACTTGAGAAGGAGCGCTGATTCGTTGTATATAAGTGTTTAATTACTTTGGTAACGCTTCCTTTTTGAAAGAAAGGTTTATTATATCTAACGGTAAGATAAGAAGTAAAAGAAAGGTGAAGAAAGTGAAAGTACGATTACCAAAAGGGGGAGAAGTAGAAGCAGAGGATGTTGACTTTGACACGATAAAAGAGGATTGGAATGAATATAAGCTGGAAGATGGCACGACATTGAAGTTTAAAACGATAATCAGTAGCGTCATTCGTACCGCGGAGTACGATCCCATGACCGGTGATCCCGTTTATCACATACGTTCTACGAATGTGCTGAGAGTGAAAGTGCCGAAGGAGCTGAAACGGTTCCCGATTGCAAAAAGGCCAGATGTTGAAGGAGTCGAAGTGGTTTGAACACCGAGGCAAACGACTCAGCCCTTGCTTGTTGCTGCTTTTTATCGTTATTGTAATCACAACAGCGACAGCAGTTGCCGTTGTGGGTACCAGCGGTTACGACAGCTATGAGTTGGAGAACGATACTTATTTCAACCAACTCGTGCTGGAAATCTACGTGGATGAAGCGGGCAAAGCACTTGTGACCGGCTACATTGAACCGGGTGGCGTTGAGAATCTACTTTTATCAGATACCTCGGAGTATATCTACGAAACCGATATAAACCAATTATATGCGCTTACAAACGGTTTGACACGAAAGATAGGCGATAATTGGGCTTTGAAATTCGCTACCAGTGATTATTACACCGATTATCACACTATGTTTTATCTGCCCGGTGATGTGCGTCTGGGCGAAATCAACTGCTCGTCGGATATGCAATATTTCGTGTCGGCGTCCAATGGTTCGTTTATCATAGATGTCCAGGGCTATGACGTGGAAAATCCTAGGACCACTATTGAGTACCAGCAGCCACTCAAGGATAGCGCGGATGTGCACGAGGCGGGTACTACTGATTCTGACTTCGGATACTTATTACTCATCATTGCGTTAGCGGTTCTGGTTCTGGCACTTGGCATTGTCGTCGTGAGGATGAAGCGAAAGGACCACTTTGAAGATACCGCGGAGGTAAAAGAAGAAAAGATCGAGGTCACCCCAGAGATAGAGCGGGTGATGGGGACGCTAACAGATAGGGAGCGAGCAATAGTGAATGCGCTGCTCAAGCACAACGGTGAAATGACTCAGGCGGACCTTAGATACGAAACGGAGATACCGAAGTCGTCATTGACCGGAATACTGCGTACACTCGAAAGGAGGAATATAATAGTAAAGAAAGAATGGGGCAGAACGAACATTATAGCACTATCCGAATGGTTCTTATCGAAAACTGAACGTGACAGAACGTTCTGAACGGTTTTTCGGACGGTTAGTTCGGTGTTAGCTTTTTATATCGTTCAAAGCGAGGAGAAAGTGGAGGTAAAAAAAATATGGAACGAAAAAGGAGATTGTTTTTGTGCATCGGTGCGGTGGCAGCATTGCTGCTGAGTATCGCTGTAACGGGTGTTGCGGTGGCACAACAGGAACAAAAAGGTAACGCGAGAGAGAACATAGCGAAGGCGGTATTGTCAGGAGGTGCGAGAGGCGAATCGCACGGAGCAATGAAAGAACCAAATATAGTCGTTCATACAGGGCATGGGTTCGCGTTGAATGAAGACGGTGGTTTTCATGTGCTCAGGATAAACGCCCTGCGGGTACGGCGCATCAACCCGTCAGACATTAGAGCACTTATAGGGGGGGACAAGAGTGTCGAGGACATACGGGCAGAAGTAGAGAAAGGCAATCCGCTCTACCGAGGACATATGCGGCTTGGTGAGAATCACTACCGGCTTGATAACCTGTCAGTTACGGAGACAAACGGAGATCGCAAATTTAACGCCAATGTCGTGGGACCCTTACGGGAGATCGCAGACACTAACAGAATCGTGGGCAGTATAAGTATAACAGTTATGCGCCACGAAGGTATCTGGATAGGTGACGGCGAGCTGACAATGACCGAAGGCGAATACGATGGAAAATACCGGGTGCTGCTCGATATGCTTCCGCCGCGACAGAGGAGATTACCACGAGGATAATCCGAAGAGTACGTGGAGTACTGGTGATAGCCGTGTTTTTGCTAAGTATGGCATCCACAGTAACAGCGCAATCTTTAGCTTTAGGGCAGTGGGACGAAACGGCGAAAAAATTGGGTATATGTATGTAGGTAATAGGCCTGAACATAGCGTTTTAAAGTGTATACAAATTTTGGATGGTTTCTTGTGGGGGCCATCCGGACTTTTTTTCGCTTTTGCGGGGTTGCGTATAGCTTTTCCGGTGTAAAAAAAAAAAGTGTTTGTTTAACTAACCACAGATTACACAGATTTTCACGAGAGGATACTACTCTGGATCCGGCTTAAGTACACTATTGGGTTTTTAAAAAAGCCCCGCTAACCCAAAAATCTTGTGTCAATCTCGTGGTTTTTTGTCCCTGCTATACAAATACAAAAAAAGTTCACCGTAGGCGGATTTGAACAAAGGGCATTTATGTTCTGAATCGTTTATAATGGATTTTCACAATCATAGATTGCAATTGTAAATTCAAATCGCATCACGTATTATCTTGCGGATATATTATCCTGTAAATCTTAACTGTATCATCAGAATAAACGTTTTCAAACCCTTGTACGTTATCTTCTGACCACAGTCACACCAATATAGTTTTATAAAACTCATCACTACCTACATGCACTTTTTCAGTACCATAGGCGCCTATATTTATAGCACCAAAGATACCCTTTTCTACGTCCCATTTCGTAACAAATACGTATTCTGCATTATATTTTTCCATGAATTCTTTTGTCTGAATAGAGTCGTTTGTTATCAATGCCGTGCTGACGTCAGTTATTATCTCATCAGAAAGTGGTAGTTTCTTCTCTTCCCAGCCTTCTTCGTCCCATCCTGCTACGACTTCTTTCAACTTCTTTGATGCCGCATACGCAACAACATTTCTCTCTGTATAGCCCATAATCATTCCACCATAATCCCACCAGCACAAGAATTCAGCATCTTTTGGAGTATTGTTTTTTATCCAATCAAGAGCAGGAATATATATTTTGACTGTCACGCCAGTCACATATCCTGTACTTAGAGATGGAGCCTGCAACTCAGCATCTGAGCACTTCATTGAAACTATAGATTGTTTTTATGGGACATATAACTTTTATCATAGAATGACCTTAGAGATAAAAGAAGTGGATGCGTACTACGGACTCGTGAAAGTGCTGACGAG
>DAOUUS010000108.1 GCA_030668065.1 Candidatus Methanophagales archaeon | reverse complement strand
TGTAACAGGACCTGCAACGGTGATAGATGCGATTGCGGGCGGTAAGCGTGCAGCAGAGGCAATTGACCGCTATCTGCGTGGAGAGCCATTGCCCGAATTAGATAGTGAGGAAAAGAAAAGGATAGAGCTAGAAGATATAAAGGCGCGACTACCGGAATTGGAGAAGGACGAACGGCGAGAAGTCGCAAAAATTCCGGCTGAAAGAAGAAGGGATAGCTTTGAAGTGGTTGAACTCGGATTTACTGAGGCGGATGCGATCGAAGAGGCAAAGAGATGCCTGAAGTGTGGCATCTGTGCAGATTGCAGGCTTTGTGAGATGGTGTGCGAGGCAGATGCGATATTCCACGAGATGGAAGAAGAATTCGTGGAGATAGAGGTAGGTGCGATAATAGCAGCTACGGGCTATGATTTATTCGACCCTTCTCTGGAGCCCAATTACGGCTATGAATATGACGAAGTAATAACAAGCATGGAGTTCGAGCGGCTTTGTAACGCTTCCGGTCCGACAACGGGCCATATAGAGATAAATGGGAAGACGCCAAAAGAAGTGGTGTTTATAAGCTGTGTGGGCTCGAGAGAGGGGGGCAAAGGGCAAAGGGCAAGAGGCGAAAGGGCAGGGAATGAATATTGCTCGCGAGTATGCTGCATGTATATAGCGAAACAGGCGCATTTGGTGCGGGAGCATATTTCGGATGCGAATGCGACTGTGTTTTATACGGACGTAAGAGCGTTCGGTAAAGGCTTTGAGGAATTCTACTGGCGAGTGAGAGATGAGGGCGTGAACTATATAAGAAGGGAGTTAACGGACGAGCTAAAAGTGGATAAGGATGAGAATGGACAGTTGAGAGTGAAGACGGTAAGTGAAGGTGTACCGATAGAGAAGGAAGCAGACCTTGTTGTGCTTGCAACCGGGATCGTCCCAAAAGAAGATGTTCGCGAGACCGCAAGGAAGTTGAAGATAACGCAAAGTGGCGATAAATTCTTCCTGGAGGCGCATCCAAAACTCCGTCCTGTGGATACGCTTACTAATGGTATTTTCATTGCGGGATGTTGTCAATCGCCGAAAGATATACCGGATACTGTAGCGCAGGCATCGGCAACGGCTTCGCGGGCTTGTAGCATCTTATCAAAGGAGTATGTAGAGGTGGAGCCGATAACCGCGGAAGTGGACGAAACACTCTGCTGCGGTTGTGGTATATGCGAATCTGTATGCCCTTATGGAGCAATAGAAGTGCTAGATACGGAAGAAGGAAGAAGAGCAAGAGTTACCGGCGTAAAATGCCATGGTTGTGGCACCTGCGGGTCGAGCTGCATAAAGAAAGCGGTTAAAATGCACCAATTTACCGATGAGCAATTAATAGCACAGGAAAGAGCTGCTTTGGCGACGGAGGAGGTGGCATCATGATGAAAGAGGTGAATTTAATCGGTTTTATGTGCAATTGGTGCTGTTATGCGGGTGCGGATTTGGCAGGTGTCTCTCGCTTTCAATATCCACCTAATATAAGGATAATACGAGTGATGTGTAGTGGACGAGTTGATCCGGAGCTTATCCTGGATACTTTCCTATACGGTGCGGATGGCGTGTTTATAGGTGGCTGTCATCTTGGTGATTGCCATTACCTGGAAGGGAATTTTTATGCAGAGAAGAAGATAGAGATGGCGAAGAGATTGCTAAAGGTGGCGGGAGTTGAACCTGAAAGGTTAAGATTGGAATGGATAAGTGCAAGTGAGGGCGAGCGATTTGCAGCGATTATTACGGCGTTTACGGAAGAGATAAAGGCGTTAGGCCCGGTTAAATCAGAAAAAGAGGAACTGGAAGCGGCATGTATAGCTGCTGCTGATTATAGATTGAGAATATTGGCAACAAAGGAGCGGGAACTGCTGGGAGTGGGTAACAAGTACGGAGAGGTTTTTACGAGGCATGAGATGGATAGATTGCTGGAAGATATGGTGCAGGAGGAATACGAAGCGAAGAGGATACTTTTGAAGTTAAAGAAGCCGAGGTCTGTGAAAGAAATAGCATCTGAGCTGAATTTGAAGCCAAACGTGGTATTCCGGCACATTCTGGACTTGAAAAGGCATGAACAGATTGAGGTTCATGAGATACGAGATAATACACCTGTTTACATTGCACGGGAGCTGAGCGAAGGAGGTTTAACAGAATGAGTGTTTTGATTATAGGAGGAGGCTACGCGGGATTAAAGACGGCTTTAGACAGTGCCAAAGAAGAAGAAGTCTTTTTTGTCTTGAGAACGCCGAACCTCGGTGGGTTTTTTTCTAAGCTCCATTTGGTAGATGGAAAACATCCTTCTGACATTTTAGCGCCACTTATAGAGCAGATAAAAGAGAATGATAAGATACATGTATTCACAAATTCGATGATTGAAAGCGTGGTGGGTGAGAATCAAGACTTCCAGGTGAGTATACGAAGGAAACCAATTAGAATTGACGAGACAAAATGTGATTCGTGCGGTGACTGCTGGAAAATATGTCCAGTTAGAGTTCCGGATAGGTGCAACGAATGGCTGAGTAACAGGAATGCAATATACGCACCTGGGGAGGCACTCTCATATGCGATAGAGCGAGAGACGCCATTCTGTCAAGCTACTTGTCCGGTCAGCCTGGACATCAGAGGTTATGCCGGATATATAGCAGACGGTAAATTCAAGGCGGCTTATGACCTGATAAGAGCGAAAGTACCGTTTCCGGGTGTTTTAGGTAGAGTTTGCACGCATCCATGTGAGGATCTGTGCAAACGAGGTTTAGTAGATGAGCCCATATCAATTGCGAAGCTGAAACGGTTTGTTGCAGATTATGTTTATGCTAATATGGGAGATGAGATAAAGCCCGAGCCTGTTCCTGCGACAACAGGAAAGAAGGTAGCGGTGATCGGTGCGGGGCCTGCGGGTCTCACCTCGGCACACGATTTGAAATTTCTTGGATATGATGTTACTGTGTTTGAGAAGCTCCCTGTATTGGGTGGAATGATGGCTGCGGGCATTCCGAAATATAGATTACCCCGGGCGACTCTGGAGCGCGAAATAAAATTTGTTACGGGTATAGGAGTGGAAATAAAAACGGGTGTTGATGTAGACAAGGATATGTTCGCAGAACTTTGCAAGGGTTATGATGCTGTTTTTGTTTCTGTTGGTGCACATGTGAGTGGTAAATTGCGTATTCCAGGGGAAGATTTAGACGGTGTTATACCAGGTATTGATTTCCTGCGCGCTCTCAATCTCGGGAATGAAGTGGATATAGGTAAGAGCATTGTGGTTGTGGGTGGCGGAAATGTTGCGATAGATGCTGCAAGATCTGTATTACGCTTAGGCTCAGACGTGTCTATCGTGTATCGGCGTTCGAGAGAGGAGATGCCAGCGTCAAAGGAGGAATTGGAATCGCTGGAGGAAGAAGGCATAAAGATTATATTCTTAGCGAACCCAACGAAGATTATTGGTACAAGCAGAGTAGAAGGGCTAGAATGTGTTCGCATGGAGTTGGGTCCGCCGGACGATACGGGTAGGCGGCGACCTGTACCCGTAGAAGGCTCGGAATTTGTGATTGATGTTGATACGGTGATACCAGCGATAGGACAAGCGTCAGATTTAAAGTTCCTCGAGCGCAGTGGCGTTGATACACCAGGAGGAAGACGGATTAGCACGTTTGAGGACGGCAGAACAACCGTGGCGGGTATATTCGCAGGTGGTGATGCAGCAACGGGGGCGAAAACGGTGATAGAAGCGATAGCCGCGGGTAAACGAGCGGCATTGAGTATAAATGAATATCTAAGCGGTGAGAAAAGAGCCGATTTCAAAGTCGAATCGGAAATAGATTTGGGGGAACGCGAAGCCCGGGAAAAAAGCAACCTTTTAAGGAATTATTTCACGATTAAAGATATTGCACCCGAAAAACGGGTGCAAATGCCTAAAGTTGCAGCAGAGGTGCGGATAAGCAATTTTGAAGAGGAAGAGAGGGGTTATGATGCGAAGATGGCAGTTGAAGAGGCGAATAGATGTTTGAGCTGTCGAAAATGTATTGGTTGCGGTATCTGTGCGGAAGTATGTCCACAGGATGCAATAGTATACGATCAGACGGAGGAGAGACTGGATCTGAAAGTGGAAAAGCTAATATTCGCAGCAGAAATGGAGGAAAATATCCCGGCTGAGGAATACCAGTATTCAAATGTGGTTACGCAGATTGCGTTTGAACGTATGCTTAGCGAGTCGGGACCGTATGGCGGCATCATATTGAGACCGTTTGACGGTGACATCCCGAGAGAAATAGCGTTTATACAGGTATTAGATGCGGATGTATATACGCCAATCGCATTTGAATTCCTGGTACAAGCGGCAAAGAGTGCAAAGGAACGTGATGTGGATTCTTGTATCTTTGCTCGTGAACTCTATAGGGATACTGGCGATATTGAAGCCGTGAAAATACAGGACATTACTGTCACAGAGCTGGAAGAGACAAAGAATTTGAGGCTGCAGTACGTGGTTGACGGAGTAACGGAAGAGCAAGAAAAAGAAGTTGATATGGTGGTGCTATCTGCAGGGTTCTCATTGCCGGAATACGTCAAGAAAATAGGGGAGCTCGTAGGTATAAAGCCCGAGGAAATGAAGTCTCGGATGTGGGGCAAGCCCGGTAAGGGCTTGGTTGAGGTCGAGATAGTGAAGACTGATAAAGAGGGTGTGTTTATCGCTGCTTGAGTGTTGTTGGAGCATAAAAGTTCAAAAAACGGTGGAAATATAGGCATTCCGAAAATTATAACCACACGATTACACAGATTTCCACAAGAAACCTTTTCTATCAAACTTTAAGAAAGTTTAATCAAAATGCTTCGTGGAAAGGAAAGCTTTACCAAAAGAACTTTTTTGCTTTTAGCACAGGTTTTCTTAAAAAAACAGTGCAAAGGATATTTGAAGATGCTATCAAAAAAGTGGGTAATGATAAGGATGTTAGTGTTCACTCGCTAAGGCACCGTTTCGCTACTCAACTCTTACTTAGAAAGTGGAGTAGATTTAATAATGAAGAATTCTGATATTGAAAATGAGGTTGAAGAAGATGAAGATTAGCAGTCAGCTAAAGGGTGGTATATACGACGTAAGTTTACGATATAATACCAATTTGGGTGGATATGCGACGTTAATGTCGGATATATCGACGTTATACGCAATTGTGAGCAAAAGGGTAAAATAGGCGAATAAAGATAAGATGCTGAGAGAGGAATAAAGAGGGATGTCTTTGGATATCGAAAAAAAGATCGAATTTGTTTCACAGGCATATAGGAATACCCAAGATATGATCTCGTTTGCCGACACTAAGGCAAATATATCCCTTTCAATCCAAAGTCTATTGATAAGTATTGGGTTAGGTACTTCGATTTTAGCAAATACATTTGAACACGTTCAGAAATTAAATAATACTAACACATCCTATGTTTTTTGTTTTATAGTTGTAGCTTTTATTATTTCATCTATTGTGGGAGTTATCCTATCAATATTTGTTTACAGGGCTAGGCCACCTTTAGATAAAACTGAACAAAAAAGAAAGGGGCTACTGTATTTTGGACATATTGCGCAGTTCACGACATTTAAAGATTATTCTTCTGAAGTAGATAGTATTGATGAGGACAGAATGTTAGAAGAATTCACTCAGCAGATATATCAGTTATCACTTATTGCAAACAAAAAAATGAAATATGAGCCTCTGGAACCGCCAACCAAATCGTTCTAATTTGCCTTTATTCCTCTATTTTTTCCGATTTTGCTCTAAAAATTTGTTTACCGCCGTGTCAACCTAATCCAAGCGTATTCTACGGAAAGCAGTAGGCGATCTCATGAG
>DAOUUS010000124.1 GCA_030668065.1 Candidatus Methanophagales archaeon | reverse complement strand
GGTTCATCGAGCGTATATACAAAATCGCCATCTGAATCTGTCTTTGCCTGTCCTTTCACCATCATCCAGGAGTCCTGCGGGTAGATAGCCTCAGCTTTCTTGAGCACCTCGGGATCCTCGCTCAGACGATACTTTACGATAAAAACCGTTGTGTTTATGAGTGGTTCTCCATCCTGAAGCGCCCTTGCTTTGAATACCGTTCCCTCTTCTAGCCCGTAGGGGCGTATGTAAGGGATTATCTCGACCTTATCGCCAACTTCCGCATCCCACCCAGTCCAGGATGCCTGACCGCAGTGAATTACCGCCTTTGCATGGTCAACAAACTCACCCTTAATCGCAGATACATTCATCGCGGCATAAACAATGTAATCGCCCCGCTTATCAACAGTGAAAGAGACGTTATACGCCTTTACCCCCTCTACGGAGGTCTCAACAGGAGTTAATTGCGTGATGTTACCGTCAGGTGCCCTAACATACACCTCCGGGACATCAATACAGTCGAACAGTTCCTTGAATGGGCATCCCCAAGTGATCAGCACGGTCTTTTCCTCGCCCAAACTTGCAATGTAATCCCCAGGGGCGACATCCATGCTACCACCCGGAAAGAGCATCGCGAAGTGGGCAGATGCTGTACCCACGATACAACTGCCTGCGATCAAGACGGCCACGAGTACAACCATAGTGTTCCTACTGCCACTCATATTCATATTTTGTCTTTAATGAGTATACTATATAAAGGCTTTACGTTTAGTTGCATGAAACACCATATAACAAAAATACCGATTGCTGTGGTTATAATATGACTTTGTCAAATTACTTTAAACCAAAAGCAACTTGTAGTATAAACTATGGATACCGCCATTCCAAGAGTAGTAATCGCAGGAGACCGCAGCTCCGCAGGTAAGACCACCATATGTATGGGCCTTTTAAGCGCTTTGCGAGCTCAAGGCTTAGTGGTTCAAAGCTACAAGGTAGGTCTTGACTATATAGACCCGGGGTTTCATACTCTGGTTTCCGGCAGGCATTCGCGTAATCTGGACGGTTTCTTGATGTCCCCGGACGTGGTGAAAGAGCTTTTTATAAGGAATAGTGCGGGAGCGGACATTGCGGTGATAGAAGGCGTGCGAGGACTTTACGAAGGTTTGAACTATTTTGATGATGTAGGAAGCACTGCAGAGATAGCAAAGATTCTGCGCAGCCCGATTATACTTGTAATTGATGCGGGTAGCATAACGAGGAGCGTTGCTGCGATAGTTAATGGTTATAAAAGCCTTGACCAGGAACTCCGGATAGCCGGCGTTATTTTAAATAATATCGGAAGTGAGCGACATGGCGATAAGGCAGAGAAAGCGGTGGAGATGTATAGCGGTGTGGAAGTAATCGGTAAGATACCTCGGCAGCGCGACTTAGGCATCTCTATGCGGCATCTCGGCTTGATTACCGCTACGGAATGTGAATATAGAGAAGCTACTTTTGACAGCGTACTGAAAAAGATAAAAGCATCGGTAGAGGCGAATGTTGATTTGAATATGCTATTAGATGTTGCAAAATCGGCACCTGCCCTGAACTTGCCCGTGGCGAAACTTTTCCAGCCGCGTAAACGAGAATCTGGTGAGGTCAGGATTGCCGTGGCTTTTGACGAGGCGTTCAATTTTTACTATCAGGATACGCTTGATTTGCTCGTGCAGGAAGGCGCGGAACTCGTATTCTTCAGCCCTATTCGGGATAAAAAGCTACCGGACGGCGTGGACGCTGTTTATATCGGCGGCGGTTTCCCGGAGATTTACGGCGCGGAATTATCCGCAAACACGCAGATGCGTCATGACATCAAGGACTTTTACGATGGATACGGCGTTATCTATGCGGAATGCGGCGGGTTGATGTATTTGATGGAAGAACTGGAATATGCACCTGTACAGGGTTTACGGGGTCGTGATGCAGAACATCAAGAAAGCAATAGTTACGAGATGTGCGGTGTGCTAAGAGGCAGGGTAAAATTTGGCGAGAAGAGGGTGGTGAATTATGTAATCGGCGAGTTCCGAAACGATTGTATCATAGGACGAAACGGGGACAGGTTTAAGGGGCATGAATTCCACCACTCAGAAATAACGCTCGAAGATGATGTTGAGTTCGCATACACAATATTGAGAGGCGAAGGAATAAAAGACGGTATGGATGGTATTATCACGAAGAACTGTCTCGCTGCGTACGCACATCTTCATGCTGCTTCGTATATGGGCTTCGCGGAAAAATTTGTTGAGAGTGCGAGAAGGAAAGAATTTGTTTAGCTTTTCTTCTAACCACAAAGTGGGAACCTATACTTGGGCAAGTATGAGCTCAAAAATCCGTATCTAAGGCGATCATTCATAATATCTCAAGATATTTGACTTCTTCCTCCAGTTCTTTTTCTGTCGGGGCTGCAGTTCTGATCCTGATGCCGCGATCTGTTAGCACTTCCTTAAAGCTTTCAAAGTCCATGTCAGCAATCTCTGATGCTCTCATAAGTGAGATATGCCCACGCCTATACAAGTACGAAGAAAAAAAATGGGGTCGGTGCGATTTGAACGCACGGTCGGCGAGTCTGGAGCCCGCTGCCCTTCCGGACTAGGCCACGACCCCTATATGATACACATCGCACTTATAAATAATATGCTTTCAACATATAGTCTTTACCTTCTCTCGCGCTTCCTTCATGACATCGCGTAATATCACTGTTGTTTCGTCCATTGTGCGCCGGTCAACAGGATACGGCACGCCGTCCTTACCGCCAAACGCAAACGAGTACTTGACCGGGTCACGCCAACTAGGTTTCTCGCCATATATCAATTCCGAGATGAGCGACAATGCCCTTATCGCTGCAGGCCCCACACCGCGTACGCCCAGGAACTGCTCATAATTCGCCGGTTGTCTATCGTATGCCACGCGAAAAGCATCCCAGTTCACTCGTTTCGGTAACTTGTACACCTTCGACTTTTCGTATTCCACGTTAACCGCATCTTTCGTAGCGTCCTCGAAATTGAATAGCGTTCTCTGCCCGTCTCTTATCTTTTTACCACCACCGAGCTCTTTATATAACCGTTCTAATTCGCCCGTACCGGCATTAACAAGGTCAAGCGAAGTTTCTTTGCAGCCCCTGCTAGCTTTTGACGTCATATCCAGCACTTCCTCTTCCTGTCGCACACCAACAATGCCCTTATGCGGCTCCTCTTCATAGCGCTTTACCGCGGAAGAGAGCCAGTGGTACCGTCTCGCAAACTGGTTACGGGGATTCATACCCTGCTGAATCACCGCCCACTCGCCTTTCTCCGAGATAATCATTGAATGGTGGTAAAGTTGATAGCCATCCTGTACGCATGCGTTATCCACCTTTGCCGATATTCGACTTGCGTATTTCAGCTCTGCTATTTTGCTATCGCGAAACCCCATTTTATCGCCTATTGTGTCTATATCAGACAGCGTGTTCTTTGAGGCTTTACCTTTACCGCCTGCAATGCCGATACCGAATTCCTCGGGCACGATAACCGATTTTAAAACGCCGCAGACCACGGTTGTAGTCCCGCTACTGTGCCAGTCATAAGCCAAAACACATGAAAGCGACTGAAACCAGAGCGGGTCTGCCAACTTCTCTATCAAGCCGTCCACGCCATGTTCATCTACTAGCAGCCCAAACATAGCATGTGCTAAGCCCTTCATACGCTTTACCAGCCAATACGGTGCTGATCCGCCGTGAAGTGGTAAATCTACCACGCCCGACCTGTTCATGCTTAATTCAAACTAACCCTCTGCCCTTTTTCCCGGCTGAGGTCATGCCTCTGAATACCCTGCCCTTATGAACACTGTGACAAACCCAATTAAGTGTCTTATCTGCCTTTATCACCGGGTTTACAGGTTCAACTAAGATTATTTCGTACCATTTCCTTTTACCATCCTCAGCTACCCAATAAGAATTAAGAACCTCCATATTTGGATATCGCCTCGCCGCGCGCTCCTCGGCTATCCGCTGCAAACTTTTCGATGGCTTTATTTTGTGCACACCCATCCTCTTTGGTCTTCTACCATGCTTCGGTCGGGTCTTCCTTCTATCGCCCCGCCTTACCTTTGCTCTCACTACGATGATCCCCTGTTTCGCTTTATAGCCTAAAGAACGTGCACGATCCAACCTTGTCGGTCTATTTAGCTTTACAACTGCGGACTCGCGCCGCCATTTCATTAACCTTTCCCGCCTGAGTTTGCCCACATATGATTCTTTTGGACTCTTCCAAGCATCCCTTATGTATCCATAAAAAGACTTAGCCATTTTTCGTGTTCTCCATCCATCCCTGATTGATTTACTCTGAAGATAAATAAAACCAAACAAAAATAAAGATATAAGCTATGATATTAATCTATTCAAAGCAACATTATAAAATACGAATGTACGTATAAGCAGTTAACACAGTAAAGAAGAAGGACGTGATGAACATGGTAGATAGATCAAAGCCGTTGGACGTATTGAACAAATCGTTGAAATCGTCAGTTATAGTGAAACTAAGAGGTGGCCGAGAATTCAGAGGGGTATTAGACGGGTACGACCTGCACATGAACTTAGTACTGAGTACAGCAGAGGAGTTGGGCGCAGATATGTCGGTTACGAACGTTATGGGTGAGATTTTGGTGCGGGGCGATAATGTGGTGTACATCTCGCCAACCGAGCTAAAGGAGCAGGAAACGAGCAAAGGAGAGGCTAAAACTAAAGAACACGGTGAAAAGGAACCATGGTAAAAGGCACTCCGTCAAAGGGCAAAAGGCAGAAGAAGTCGCACCTTAGGTGTAGAAGATGTGGAAGTCGCTCATTTGGAATACATGCGAAATACTGCGTGGCATGTGCCTTTGGCAGATCAAGTAAAATGCGGAAGGCCTACGGGTGGGGTAAAAAGAAGCCTTAGATCATATCCTAAAGGGGCCGAGGTAGCTTAGCGGACTAAAGCGCCGGCCTTGAGAGCCGGTGTCCCATTGGGACACAGGGGTTCGAATCCCTTCCTCGGCGCTCATTGCGTTAAAATTGTTAGAGGTGTCAACTAGAAATGGAAGAATACAACTATGAAATGTTATTAGATCGGGCTTTGTCTCGATTACCAAGCACAAAGGTGTCGGATTCTCGTTTTGTTATACCCCGCGTAAATGTGTTTATTGAGGGTAAGACTACGATATTCGAGAATTTTGACGCTGTCTGCAGCTATATAAATCGCGAATCGGGATATGTGATGAAGTTCCTGCTGAACGAACTCGGTACCGCCGGGAAGAGTGAAGGTACCAGGGCAATCTTTCAGGGCCGATTCTCGCCGGATGATATGGCACACCAAATTCAGCGATTCGTGGATGAATACGTGCTATGCTGGGAGTGTCAGAAACCGGACACGCATAT
>DAOUUS010000256.1 GCA_030668065.1 Candidatus Methanophagales archaeon | reverse complement strand
ACCTTTCTCTTCCAGTGCCAGTTTCACCGATGCCTTACCCGTATGCTTACCAAGCGCGAATCTCCTCTTCCGGCCTATTATGCCCGGGTCAATAGGTTCATATAAGCTTGTACCTGCCAGTGTACCATGAACGTGCATGCCAGACTCGTGCGTGAATGCGTTATCGCCCACAAGCGGCTTGTTCGGTGCCAGCGGCATCTTAGTCAAATTCCTGACCAAAAGCGAAGTTTCGTACAGCTTCTTCTTCTTTATGTTCGTCTTTACGTTATAAAGCAGCTCCAACGCGGTTACCACTTCCTCTAAGGGTGCGTTACCCGCTCTTTCACCCAGACCATTCACCGTTACATGTACCACCTCTGCTCCGGCCATCACAGCAGTTACGGAATTCGCAGTCGCCAACCCGAAATCGTTATGGCAGTGTACGGAAACGGGCGTATCGGAATTGCAAAGCGCCAGAAACATTTCCCTCGTACGCTCGGGATACAGCACGCCAACGGTATCGCAGAAGCTTAAACGGTCAACAATCGGGGCTAAATCGGTAAAGAACGATTTCAAAAACGACATGTCCGCCCGAGATGCGTCTTCTGCACTGATTTCCACTTTTAAGCCATGGCTCTTTACATATTCTGACATCTCGATGGTCATGGCCATCAACGTTTCTCGATCTATCTTCAATTTCTTCTTTATGTGGCTGTCAGAAACAGGAGAAACTAAATTTACCGTATCAACTTCGCAGTTAATTGCTGCGTCTATGTCCCCTTTCAAAAGACGTGCAAACGAGCTGATCTCGGCATTTAAGCCTTCACGCGCTATGCCTTTTATTGCTCTTTGCTCGCCTTCCGATATGACCGCAGTTCCTGCTTCTATGATGTCTGCGCCTAATACGTCAAGCTGTTTTGCAATTTGCAGTTTCTGTTCCGGCGTTAGTGATACCCCCGGTGTTTGCTCACCATCTCGCAACGTCGTGTCCAGTATTTTTACCGCTTTTTGTTCTTGCATCTTACCAATAATAAAAGCAAACAATATATAAAATTACGACTTCTACCTGATGCACGTGATCACAGTCATACGATATTCACTCACAACGCTACGCGGAAAGGACAGTGTTACCAACAGCATTTAGTCGAAAAACGGTATTTGTTTCAACGTTTGTTTCTTTGTATCGCTCGCTTCCACATTCGCATTACCCGTGGCAGGTTCTGCTCATAGTGTACCCACAGCGAGGGTACCACGTATTTGATGTACTTCGTCAGCACGATCGTAGCCATAGCGCATTTTAACGGTACATTCTTTTCACGACCGATAACAATGCTTCTTCTTCGCATAATATCCGAAAGGAACCCGTCAACGTTTTCTGCATGCGAACAGGTAACAACATTACCGAGGTCGCTGAGCAAGTGCCCGTCTGTGCCACCGGTTATTCCCTTTTCAAACGTATCCGCTAGTTTCGCGGCTTTTACGTTCAGGTTCCGGGTCATGCCGCCGCAAATAACTTCGATGCCATCAAAATACTCGAGTATCGCCTGGTCTAGGTACTCCGCGTCAACACACTTCTGGACGCCGCGGTTTAGTAACAGGTAGCCATACGGATGTGCTGCAACGGTTACGCAGTTATAATCGTCTGTCTTTTCTACTATCTCCTGTGTGGTTAATGCGATACCAAGATACGGGCTTTTACGCTTGTTCTTATGTATATATTGTACATAAAAATCCGTCAGTTCGGGAATGGTATAGAAATAAACAAGTATATGCGGCCCGTCTCGGGCGCTTACCTCTATGCCGGGTATAACAAGAACATCGGTTTTCTGCGCGTAAGCTTCAATTACGCCACTTATCTGGTTGTGATCGGTAATTGCGAGCCCAAAACCCTTTTGTTTCGCACGTTTCAATGCTGCTTTTACCGTAGTCGGAGAGTCAGAATGGTTTGTATGAAAGTGCATATCCGCTGCGTTAAGACCGTGGCGGTTAATCTGTTCGAGTTCAGGTTTTTCAAATAGTATCTTCTGCACTATTAGCTATTGTTACGTAACGTTAAAAAACATCTGCAGAGAAAAATAGGTGTTGGGTATCAATATTCCAAAATCTACCGCCTCGGCGTTTTCCGTGAACTCGGTATCAAATGGTACAACACGGTGCTACTCCATCATGATGCGAAGAGGTATCTTCAAACGCCGGAAGATGCTTTCTGGAACAGATTACCGGTGGATGCGACGGCTAAAATCTGCGGATGGTGCGAATGACGAAAAGTAGCAGGAGGACGCCGAGGAAAAAGTTTTTATGTATACAAAAATAAGGGGGTTATACAGTGTAACCAAAACATCGAAAGGGCACCTATTAAGGGGGAATGAAATATGAAAACCATGAATCCGAACTCTAAGAGTAATGTTGATCCGGGTAAAACAAAAGTTTACCTGGTAGGAAGTGGAATCGCGTCACTTGCAAGTGCAGTGTATCTTATAAAAGATGCTAAAGTGCCTGGTGACAATATCCATATCCTGGAACAGGACAATGTTATCGGTGGTTGTTTAGATGGCTCGGGAGAGGAAGAAAAAGGTTATGTTGTACGTGGTGGCAGAATGCACGAAATGCATTACGTATGCTACTGGGATTTGTTATCTAACATACCTTCCTTAGATGACTCTAAGGTATCTATAACAGAAGAAAGTTTTGCTTTTAACAAGAAGTTTGTCTCAAATGCTCAGGCCAGGT
>DAOUUS010000102.1 GCA_030668065.1 Candidatus Methanophagales archaeon | reverse complement strand
CGCCATTTCGTTTTTGTAGCAATAATACCACTTATAATCAACGCAATGACGGCGCACAAAACCGTTATTGGCGCTTTTGGTGTGGAAGTAGGAGTCAATGTTGCATGAACGTATGTGGTTTCATTAAATTTTACTTCTACTGTTGTTGACCATTCCTGATAACCATCAAGAGAGACTCTAATTGTATAGTTGTCGAGTGGTAGATCTGGAGTTTTGCAGGGTGTTTTATCAATCCAGTTACAGCCATCTATTGTTACACGTGCATCAGATGGTGAAGAAGAGACGGAGATATGGCCTGGCAGCAGTTCTGGTCCCGGTCCCATAGGCGGTATGGAGATAGAAGGAGCTGGGCTATTCTCTGCCGATACCGCGGTAGAGCAAGATACACATGCAAGTAGTACCAATCCTACAATCCCTATCCTTTTCGCATCTCTTTTCATTACTCTCACCTCGTTATCTTACTTCTTTTATAGCTTTCTGTAGGGGTAAATAAACTTTTCGGTATTTCAAATTCAAAATCCAGGAAACTATTAATACACCCTATCCCTTAAATTGGGTAGGGTGGAAAGAATGAAAATGAAAAGCAAGAAAATTGGGTTGGTAGTTCTGGCAGCGATTTTAGCGATTTACGCTTTTTCGGTAATTCTTACTCCAGTAAGCGCACAGCCAGAAGAAGTGTGGAACGTAACATGGGGAGGAACAGGTGCTGATACAGGAAATGCAATCGCAACAGCAGGCGAATGCGTGTACCTGGCAGGCACCGCTAATTTCACCGATGCCTTCCTCAACAAATATGACAAAGATGGAAACCTTCTCTGGAACAGCACATGGGAGATGTTTGCCCCAGAGGTAGGGGGCGGTAATGTTGTAGCAACTGCGGCAGCAGGAGACGGTGTGTACCTGGCAGGCACCTGTGGATTCTCAAACGTTACGGGGGGTGCATTCCTCAACAAATACGACAAAGATGGAAACCTTCTCTGGAATATAACATGGGGCACAGTTTTTACTGCTGGATATGCAGCGGCAGCAGCAGAAGACTGCGTGTACGTAGCAGGCGAGACGGCACCTTCCAACGTTAGTGATTTCGATGCCTTCCTCAACAAATACGATAAAGATGGAAACCTTCTCTGGAACGTAACGTGGGGAGGAACGGCGGGTACTTATTCGGCAAATGCAGTAGCAACATCTGGAGACAGCGCGTATGTAGTAGGTCGTGCCCCAGGTGGCAAAGCTTTCCTCAACAGATACAATAGCACCGACGGAAACTTTCTCTGGAACAGGAACGTAACATGCGGAGGAATAGGTACACAAGGATGGGCAACGGCAACAGGAGACAGCGCGGTGTACGTGGCAGGCAGGACTGGTCTCGATACCGTTCCCGGTGCCTTCCTCAACAAATACAACAGTACCGATGGAAACCTTATCTGGAACATAACATGGGGAGGAATAGGTACATCGGGATTGGCAACAGCAACAGCAGGAGACAGTGTGTACTTAGCGGGCCAAAACGAATCCCGCGATTTTGATTTTTGCAATGCCTTCCTCAACAAATACAACGGTACCGATGGAAGTCTTATCTGGAACATAACAGGGGGTAAAACAGGTTGGGTTACTGGACGTGCAACCGCAACATCAGGAGACGGGGTGGTGTACTTAGCAGGCAGCAAAACCAACGAAAGTGTCGCTCCCATCTTCGCTAATGAGAGAGATGCCTTCCTTGTTAAATTCTCGGAACCAACGCCACCGACGCCCACGCCTACACCAACAGTAACGCCAACACCGAGTGAGAAAGTGCCAGAAGAATGCAAAACGTTGTGGTATTTCGATGAACAAACTGTAAAATGCCAGCAGGATGAATTCTGCGGCTTGTATATGTACAAAGGCTTGCGTACCTTTGAGAGAGAAGAAGAGTGTAAAGCTGCGCTTGAAAAGTATCTTCGAGAGGAGCAAGAAGAAACGCTAACGCCGAGTCCGACACCGACACCACCGGGATTCGATGCAGGATTCGCTATCGCCGGGCTGCTCGCAGTAGCATATTTGGTATTGAGAAGAAGGAGGAACTAATTCCCTCCTTTTCCGTTTTTTTTCCCCGTTTCACTCTACTCTGCTTCAATATCACGACTTCTGAGCTCATTGTTAAACCACAGCTCGCGCTGGGGGAATGGAAACTGTATACCCTCGTTTTCCAGTGCATTTTTTATTTGCCATAGCAGCTCCATTTTAACCCCATACCACTCAGTCGTAGGTGCCCAGATTCTCACAATAATATCAACAGAGTTATCTCCAAGGTTATCAACAAAAACCTGTGCTGCGGGATTCTTAAGGGTAAGCGGATGCTCTTCAATCAAATTATTAATTATCCCAATAGCTTTATCAGCATCGTCACAATACCTTATTCCAACAGCATATTCAAACCTCCTGGCAACATTGGCAACGTAGTTAGTTAATTTATCTGTGAAGACCTTTTCATTAGGTATCCTAACGTACAACCCATCAAAAGCTCTAAGTGTGGTCGAGAATATGCAGATGTCCATTACAACTCCGGCAGTTCCCCCTATATTTACCGCCTCTCCTATCTTTATAGGTCTCTCAATCATCAGGAAAAGCCCCGAAATAAGGTTGCTTACTACACTTCGGCTGGCAAAACCTATCGCAATACCCAATATACCTCCAGCAGCCAGCAAACCTGCGGGGTTCACCCCAAGGATTGGAAGAACTGTAAACACAGCAATGCCAATAATGCCGTACCAAACAACTTTGACTATATCCTCTAACTGGTGTTTCTCTACCTTATCCCTAAGGGACCTTCTCAGGTGGATTGCCAGCCCTTTGGCTATTAAAACCGCAATCAAGAGAATCAATGCCGCTTTAAGAAGCTGAAAAAGGGTGACGTCACCGTAAACAACTATGTCGAGATTCATATCATATACCCTCCTCCATCACAAACTTTGTAGGGGTTATAGCAACCTTCTTTACAACATTCTTTACCGTGTAGAGTTTTAACGACTTTTTCATGCCTGTTTCGAGTGGACAATCCGAGAATTCAGTTTCTGCAAGTTCCTTCTTCTGGATATTCATATTCGCTTTCATCGCGACCATATCGTCATTGTAGTACATGTTCATTCCATAGGCATTGAAAACCGCTTTCGTTACTTCAACCCACCCGGTGCTTGTGTTTGTTATACTGAGTTCTACGACTCCTTCATGAATATGATTTACAGACGGTATAGAGGAATAAACTGCGCTCTTACAGTATTTGCATATTACGCCTGTACTTGGGTCGCCATATAAAGTAAACTTCGGCTTCATCAGGGTGAAAATATCAAAAATTTTAAAATCGTCATTCCCGTTCCCGGATGAAATAAAAACACCGATCTCTAAAGGGTATTTGACGTAGATTTTCTGTGTTGCGCCAGGCTCAACCACAAGTGTCGTTTCAAATTCTATGAGAAGATATGAGGTTAGTTCCTTGGGTTTGTTCAGTGGCTCAATGGGGTTGAGGAGGATCTTTTCCGTGCTCACCGGGATAATTTTCTCCGCTTTCTCATCACCGCACACTCTCCTGTAAAGTAGCAGCACCTCTTCCATCCTTTCAACAGACAGAGAGAATCCGTCCTTCGCAAATCTTAAAGGGATGTCATAATCGCCAAACATACCGCCTCATTCACCTGAGTTTCAGGATTATTTTACTCTAACATGCTTGCATAAATGGAGGAATCAAGAACGAGCATCTCTTTCTTCCCGGATAAGCCTCCAACTGGGGATTTCTGATGTTTCCAACCTTTCATTCACCCGGTCTATATCGCTTAGCAAATTCTGCACCTCGAACTCCTTCAATCTCCGTTTTAGCACTTCAATCAAATACTGTTTCCAATCGAAATCTTTGTATTCATCAAGACGTGCCTTAATTTCTTTTGGTATTGGTATACTAAGTATTTCTCCCATGTATATTCATTTAATATTTCTAAATAAAAACATTTTTGTATGAAAAAAATAAAGAAAGAGCAGAGCTTTTTAAGTTGCAGCTCCACCCTTTCAACAGTTTCAATTTCTTCTTCTGCTACGTCTACTCCTGCGTGACATCAAGAACACGAGTCCAAGCACAGCAGCAACTGGAATGGCTATTGTCATGAATTCTGGAACTGCTGATAATCCAACGTCCACTTCACTGTCAATCGGCTCTCCAGTGTTCCATTTCCCGTTTCGGTTTGTGTCCACCACGATGTCATAATCTCCCTCGGTAAGTGTTGCACTCCATATTTTAGTGTTTGCGATGCTGCCCTCACTTTCTGTCGTTCTTGTTTCATATCCGCCGGAAACATCTGTCAACGTATCGTTATCATTCCAAACGTCCTGGTTCGCTACCACGTAAATATCCACATCCGTACTAGACATTCATAAATGATCTCATCCGTCTCTTCGGAGTAATCTTGGAATGGTGTAGTGGCTACGGTTTGGTTAAGCAGGTCACTATAATGCCAGATACCAGCACTCAAACCGGTTACTGTGTCAAGATACGCAATCTCGTCTGCGGTCAAGTCGCTTCAGCTCTACATGCCAGATATTCCAGTCGTTGCGGTAGAAGCTGAGTCATAAATTATAATGGGCATACTCTGCAAGGTGGATTTCTTCGATATGCTCTTCTTCATCACTGTACCAATACTGGTGGAGTTCGTTGTTAATTCTCTTTCTAATCCCTTTCTTTTCAACTAAAGTCCCCAGCCGTGTCACCCACGCAATAAAACCCGAAGCATCCGTTAGTGTGCTCAATGACGAGAAGAAAAATAAATTATTGACACTAAAAACTATTGCTCGTCTTTATGATACAAATCTAAGAAAACTATTTTATTCTCTTTTTCAATATACAAATATGATAACCTGAATGGATGGACATAAACTTCTCTTGTACCTTTCCTGGCATATCTCATAGTTTTTCCGATTTCAGGGGAATCAATGATCTTGCTTATCTGCTTTTTAACCTTTGATTTTAGTAGGTTATCTTTGATCTTTTTAATCTTCTTTTCAAATAGATGATCCTAGGCAATATCTACCATCTTTCTAGTGCTTTTAAGAAGTTTTTGTCACCCATCTCCTTGAATAGTCCCCTTTCATATCTTTTAAGAGCTTCTTCAGTTCTTTTACCGAAGATTATGTCTTCACGTAGAGCGTCATCTAAGTCACTGATTTTTTTCAGGATCAATTGCCCCTCATTCTCAATGATAACTAGTTTTTCACCCTCGTGAATATTGCTCCTCATTTCAGCAGGAATTACAACTTGCCCTTTTGAACTCATTTTTGTTATAGCAATATCCACAATACATCACTAAAGTAACATTAGGCTTACATCATATTTAAATAAATCATTCGCTTTTTCCAATTTTGGTAAACCGTAAAAAATAAAGAAAGAGCAGAGCTTTTAAAGTTGCAGCTCCACCCTTTCAACAGTTTCAATTTCTTCTTTTGCTCTGTCTACTCCTGCGGGACATCAGGAACACGAGTCCAAGCACAGCGGCAACGGGAATGGCTATTGTCGTGAATTCTGGAATTGGTTCGGAGGTTGCGGTTAATATCACATTATCTAAATACCCATACTTGAAGAGGCCTATAAAGAGTCATTCATGGGTGCCCGTTTACTTAGCTGTCTGACCGTATACTTTAATCGCGGCAGTCTGCTAATAACGTTGCCTTCTCGGGATTTAGCTTTCCCGATCTGCTAATCTCAGCGTAAAAATAGCGTTAAGCTTACAATATGCTTTGCCAGTTCAACAAGGTTTACTTTTTCCATCCTCTTCATGCTGTTCTTTAAAATCAATAATCTTATCGTTTAACCATTTACCAGGATCCGCCCCTTTTATCGCTTTCTCGTATCCCGTCACGCAATCTTCACAAACCACAAACTCTGTGACAGGTTCGCAATCCCAAATTTTTTCTATCCATTTTGCCTCTTCATCGGTCAAGTCTTCCGGGTAATACCAGGTCTTATCTATCGTCTTGCCACATACTGAGCACAGCAACGGTTCTTTCCAGCCTTCAAACGCATTTATTTTTATAAATACCCAGTTCATCTTTACCGGATCTCCCTTTTTAATGATAAAGTACGATAGATAATAT
>DAOUUS010000177.1 GCA_030668065.1 Candidatus Methanophagales archaeon | reverse complement strand
CGCTCATATTCACGACCAAGCAAGGAAAGGACTTTTAGATGTATCGGTCGCAAGTTCATGACTTTCACCCTCTCAGAACCTCTGTAAAGTACGGTAATACCCTCAAAAACATGAAATACACGTCTTCGGTTTCTGCGTTGGTTTGTTCTTCTGATCCGGGACAGTCTAGTCTTCCTTCGCCAGCGCTTCGCGCAACTTCTTCTCGGCAATCGCGTAAATCAAGAGTGCGAGCCCCATAATCATTACCATCGCGACAATCCGGCTTTCCAATTCCAGAAACAGACTGTGCGCGAAAAATAGCGGGTCTTTGAGGAATCGGAAACCTCCCTCGGCATGTTGCTGTCCCGTATAAGCTGTAAGCACTTCTTCATCACTCAGATCCTCGCGGTCCAATAGGTTTGTAGCCACGATGAATTTACCCTTTCTCAGCGTCAGTGCTGAAGATGCGGTAACCATTGAGAGTGGTACTGCACGTCTTTTCCATATCTACGCTTTCCAACATGATCAGAGAAATAACAAACTGTTTCAGGTCAGATCTGTGATCCTTTGAGTGTCCTTGCGTTATCTGAATAGGTACGGCATCCAGGTCGCCCTCTTCATGCTCGTATTCGCCTTGAAGGCTCATTGAGGTCGTATCGTTGTGAAAGAAGCGACTGGAATATTCCTTGCGGCATTTGGCGGTGATCTGCATGAATACGCTCTCAGGACAGGCGAGGACTATTTTATCTAAAGTCCTTCCCAGAACATCATCATTGAACCACTCAGCACTTAGTCCGTTGCCTATAAGTAACTCTACATGCTTTGATGCCATAAACTCCTGGAATAGGTAAAGCGGTCGATCTACGAATCCCAGAGTATTCAGCACCATTGCAACGACAGCCTCCCCGCAGGTAACCTTCTGGCGAGGGTCCACGCCCACTATACGATCAATCTCACCGGCCAAGTTGATTTCGCGACATACTGCGGCTACTATACCGAGATGATCAATGTTCTTACTGTTGTAATCGCTCGTTATCCCGCTATCAGGTATTGAATGGACTTTTTCATACATCTATATTCACGAGTGTGCATAAGAACAGAAGCCTATTTAAAGTTTTTGTTGCCACTTCCCTAAATTTGGATTTTGGGTTACTTTATATCAAGATGTGCGGAATGTGGGTTAAATGGTAACTGATAGTATTATTATGACAGAATTTAAGAGACATTATGTTATAAATGCGAGGAGATTGACAGAGCGGAGGCAACAAGAAAACCCCTTTCTGCTGGTATAATAGAGCTAACAAAGAAAAAAGCGAGTTCTATGTTATGAATTCCATGAACTTACCTCATCAATCACTGTTTCTGCAAGCACGATGGCACTTTCTGCATCGTTCACACGCAAAGTGATTCCCATATCATAATCAGCAAAATTTCTTTGTCTTCGTAGTAGATGCAATTTGTTAGCAATAACAGGATTTCTTCTGTATAAAACGCTCACTACTCTTTTATGTACTTCTGGTGTCTTTTCCGTAAGATTAACAGCATCTCTCTCGATTAGAAAGGAAGCATAATACGCCCTGCCTATTGCGGGCCTTATATTCCCTTCTCTATCAATCAGGAGTTCTCTCGCTAAATCTAAGAATTCGCTCGGATTAAACAGTTTCAAGTACCAATAATACCCCGGTTGCATCGTTAGGGTCAATATCAGAGTAAGCGTAGCTAATAATCTCGTCAGAAATACGATTAAAATCTTCTTTGACTTCTACCTTTATCTTAATCAGTGTGTATCTCCACGAGTCATCTTCAGCGTCACATTCTTCTTTTAGTTCATGTACAGAAAACGGGATTGCTAGTTTTGTAAGCATATGTGACACTTTAGAAAAGATGATTGCAACTATGTCCTCGTAGATAAACTCGTATTGTTTTAATGTTTTCACGTTCCCCTGTAAATCTTTGACCGCATCCATTTTTCTTACGCATCTAATAGTTTTATTATTTATTTTATTGTCCTATTAACTTAACGCAGAATGAGGCAGGAAGTACACGGATATATTTTTGTTTTATCAGTTGCGTTAATCTGCATTAATCCGTGTCAATATTTAATTTTAGCTGGCTATTATGCTTTCTTGACGTATTAATCCTACGAGCGCATCTTTTTTATTTTGTTCGACCCGTAAAAACTTAATAATCAGGACAGTACCGTCTGTGTAAATCTGTGGAATCTGTGTCTACGACAATTATCAAAATGGGTAAACTATTTACTGAGTTACCCTGGCTGAATATGGCCGAGATTGAGTTGAACGTGCTCACAGGGCAGTGTTTAAACAGAAGAATGGATGACGTCACGGTTGTCAGGAAAGAGGTGTTGGCATGGCAGAATTTAAGGGACAACAAAAATGCGAAAGTCAATTGGCAATTCACAGCCGAGGATGCTCGAATAAAGTTATCTCGACTTTATCCGACACTTGAAGGTTGACATGACAATAGCAACCCTGAAAGAATTCTTTCACACAACCACTGATTTTATATGTTATTACGACCTTTTTATACATATCCGAGGTGGTTTCAGGTAGAGGCACGTACGCATGAACCGACGAAAGAAACAGTATCGCAGTAATAACTTTATCGCATCAGAGCGGGCAGTATCAATTTCACTCGGGTTCGTTATGCTTGCCGGTATCTGTATTACAGCATTCTGCCTGGTTATGGCTGCTAGTCTGCCGTTCTGGACAAAGACTTTTGAAGCCGCGCATGCTTCCGCCGTTGCCGATGAGTTCTGTGACCTTGCCACGGAGATTAACGGTACCATCACGGTGGCAAAAGAAGGCGGGCAGAATACTGCTGGTACGTCAGTCATAAAAATGAAGCCGGATCGTGTGCCTATCATCGGCATCTCACAGCCCGGCTCGTGCCTGGAAGTCCGGCCGGATAGCGAACAGCTCAATATCACGCCTTATGTAGGGGCATCACCTACTACCACGATCTATAACTACTCCGGGATAGAAAACAAAACCGCGGATTTCTCGAATTACACAAATAAGGCTAATGTGGACACCAGTTTCGACACGATCAAACTGTCACGCGTTGATATTGCTGATAACCTCACCCTTACTAATACTACTACATCCCTAACAGGAGTATATTATTATGATAAAGTAGAACTCAGGAACAGTACGGTATATCTAATACCAAACAAGTACCTGAAGCTATATGCCAATACCATCTACATAGATGCCACATCCAAAATAATCGCAGATGAATGCGGCTATTTAGGTGGTGACGGTGGTAACTTAGGGGCGGGTCCCGGCTTTGGCAGATACGGCTATAACGGTAGCGGCGGCGGTGGCGCAGGCCATGCAGGTCTCGGCGGTGATGGTGGTCTGAGTGGTCTTAACCTTTCCGGAGATGAGAGTTTCGGCGGATTCTCTTATGGCGATAACACGTCTTTATCCTTTGTTCTTGGTTCCGGTGGCGCGGGCGGAGGATGTGGCGAAGGAATTCATGGTTTGTCACACCAGGGCGAGCCAGGCGGATATGGCGGCAACGGTGGTGGTGCTGTTTTTTTGAACGCGCCGCAGATAAATGTTCACGGCAACATTTCCGCCAACGGTGCAGCCGGCTCTGCCGGTTTAGATGCCGACCTAGCCCCAGGTGGCGGTGGCAGTGGCGGAATCATCATCATTAAGGGCGATGACGTAAATCTATCTTCTGCTACGTTATCGGCAAATGGTGGTGCAGGGGGAGTCGGTGGTCTAGGTACAGGTGGTCAAGGAAAGGGTGGCGGTGGCGGTGGCGGTGGTGCAGGCGGTCGAATAAAGATCTTTTATTGTAACGCTTCGCTCTATGACAGCAGCACACCAACTCATCTTGAGGATGAAGGTATCTGTGGCGATGGTGGTGGTGGTAAATCGGCAGGAGCCCAAGGATCAAACGGAATAACAGGTATTTTTTACAAAAACGAAACCACATACGATTCCGAGGCTTTTTATGAAGACAGCGGATACTACGAGTCTCAAGTCTATGACACAGGAAATGCCACCACCTGCTACGGCAACATCTCGTGGGACGGAGCCACAAACGATGATACAGAGCTTACAGTAAAAGTAAGAACAAGCATACACGAAGAGATAGAAGGAAACGCAACGCTGTGGCAAAACAGTGACGCAGCCGCAAGTGGACAGAACCTGACCGACCTGACTTCGGTATTTGATTGTCAGCAGTATATTCAGTACCGTGTAGAGTTATCCACT
>DAOUUS010000095.1 GCA_030668065.1 Candidatus Methanophagales archaeon | reverse complement strand
ATGACCCAGGTCAAATCCGGCTTGTGTTTCACCTTCACGGACAAAGCACAGAGGTATCCGAAGAGGAACCAGCCGATTATGATAAGCGAAATACCCGAGAGTGTACTTTCCCAGAATGTAATATTGTTGTCCAGGGTTATAGCCATCCGCCACGAAATCGCCGCTGCTATTATCACCACTAAAGTAAGTGTATGTGTCATCAGTCTGAATATGGCTTCTTTCATACTCTTAGCACGTTGCTTTGGTCTTTCTTTGATTAGCAGCCTGTAATTTTCGTCCATACCCTTTAAATACCGAACCGAGCCAAGTAATATGCAATAATACACTACGAAGATGACATATCTCAAATCACGATAAATGAAATCCTTAGGCACGGAAACTTCTACATGCAGTAATCCCGACCATCTCAGCCCATAGTAAATCGAAATATAAACGTTTAGCACGAGAAGGCTAATGGCAATACCGCGATAAATCCTATTCGTTACCGGCCAGTCCGAAGGTTTCCGGGACATAGAATACATGTAAGCGAAAATGCCCCAGCCAAATATGAATAGACTCAAACCAGAACACGCACTTTCACAGAAAGTTATCTTTTCATCCGAGCTTATGATTGCTCGCCATAAGAACGCTATGCCCGCTATTACTATTAATACCCGTTCGTCTGTTAATGCACGGAATATAATTTCTCTCCTGTTCATCTTCACAATCCCCGGATATTCGATAAGGAGAATAGTGAATAGCCAAACAGGGCGCCCCTCTTGGCTATATTGTTACTCCGCCTCTGCCTTCTTAATCAAGAACTCACATTCTTCAGATGCCCTTTCCAGATACTTGGCTAACACGATTGTTGTGCAATAAAAGATCGCCAACACAAAATATCGTATATCCCTTAAAATAAAATCCAACGGTGCTAAAGCCGCTTCTGAAGCTGTAAGGTATATCAATTTATACCACCTCATGCCGTAGTAAACGATAACATAGATGTTTACCGCGAATAGAGAAAAGGCAAAGCCTTGATATATCTTTGCAACTGTTGGTCTGGTTGTCCTTAATGATAATGAAAATATGTAACCTAAGAGAATCCAACCCAGCATGATCATCGCCATCCCCGAGCACATACTCTCCCAGAGAACTACCTGTTTGTCGAAACTTATGATTGCTCGCCATAAGAATACCAAACCCAAGATTATTATTACTGACCGTTCATCAGTTAGTATACTGAACATTGCTTCGCCCGCGCCCCCTTTTCGCTTCTCCGGCATATCCGCGGTTCTCAACAGGTAATTATCGTGCATCTTTTGTAGGTGCCCTGTTGCCCATATTATGCCACAATACGCCAGCACCAACATGGCGTATCTCACATCACGAAGGAGATAATCCCGAGGTACATAAACCTCGGTTTCAGTCCATAACCTATACCATCTCATCCCATAGTAAATAAGAACATAAAAATTTAAGGCAAATGTGCTAATGGCAATTCCCTGAGCCAGCTTATTTGAGATTATCCAGCTCGTCTCTCTCCGGGACAGAAGATAAAGGTAAAAGAATATAAACCAGCCCAGTATGAGGAGAACAACACCAGAGCAAACGCTCTCCCAAAGCTCTATCTGTTTGTCAATGCCTATGAAAGTTCGCCATCCAATCGTCACAAGCGCTATCACGGCTAAAGTTTTCCAATCCATTATTATCTCTTCAAGTTTTCCAGTCGTGCCCATTTTTATCTTTCCGCTCTTGCCTCTTCTACCTTTTAATACGCTTTGCTATATCTTGAATACAAGAATGGTATATAAATACTTTTCGGTTTTTTACGGTTGCTACTTTTGCAATTAGTACTTAGCGTATCCGCTAACCCCAGGAACTGCTATTAATTACGTAATGACTGGCAGACGGGGATACGTTAGAACGGGCAAATGAAGAATAGGGGAACCAAGGGTAGTTCTTATAGGTACCTTTAAGCGATGGAATCGCAATTTTTTGCCCATAATACTAACACTTTTAAGAATAGTTTTTCAAAATAGTGACTATTGATGCTGACCTCGTAAATGCACAGTGGCGATTTTATTTTTTAGTATATAAAAAACTACTTCCACCGATTTAAGACGCAAGAGGCACACGGATTTGTTTTCTTCTGCGTTAATCAGCGTTGATCTGTGCCATTAATCAATTGTTGCATTAACAGGGCAATAACGGCGAATTAGAAATATGATGGACGATCTATACCGCCCGCTATTTCTTCTTGTATTCGGTGTAACTGCACTTACCGCATGAATACCGGTCTTTATGCTCGCCTAAAAACACGCCGGCACCGCACCGGGGGCACACCTTCCGCTTCCTTCGTAATTTCACTGCACCCTTTTCTTCTACCACTTCATAAAGCGTATGTATTGCTGCCATATTCTCTATTCTCCTTTTTTACCCTCTGCTGCGCCAAAATTCCGCTCTAGTATATGTTCATGCTCTATCTCTTTTAACCTATCTTCAGTTTCATATACCTTTGCATAGCCTACCGTTTCTCGTTTACCAAATTCCTGTTTCATCCAATCTATTACAAGCAGGTTGGAACCGCACCGAAGCTCTTTTATTAATACACTACGTGCTGCTTCTCTACTTGGTGACGCACCTTCCCCTTTGCCTTCCCCTTTGTACTTTAACAGGAAAAACACTTCCGTCCTATTCAACATTTTGTTATCCCTCTTCTCCGAAATTTCTATCTCCATCTTTCTTTACCTCACTTTTAATGCGTACCGCCCTTCGTTTTTTAGTTCCATCTTCTTCGCTATCTCTGAACCTTCAACATCTACAATCACAACGTAACCGTTCCAATCTCTACTGATCGAATTAGAGCCGCATTTGCAGACCGTTTTTCCCTCTTCTATTATCCTATGACAATCCCTACATGCCCTATCCATGACTCTTTTTTAGTTTTTTTACAAAAAAGCGGTACTTTTAGCCAAACCTTCTTTTCCAAATAAAGGTTGTTAATATTTATTTCAAAGAGCATGTTTCAGGATTAATATCTGCATGCTCACTCTGTTTTCCCCTCTGCCACCTTCAGCTCTTTCTCTCGCTCTTCTTCTATCCATTCGATCTTCCCCAGTCCTGGCTGCCGCATCGTCAAACCTATCTTACTATCTCCCGGGTCCTTCTCGTTCAACGAAATCGCAACTATTCTCGCTCGCACTTTGTCTCCTTCTCCTAACGTTCTATTAGTTTCCTTAGTAATGAGTTTTACCCCTTTTTCGTCATACGAGATATATTCGTCTGTGATCTGACTGATATGTAACAAACCGTCTAAAGGTCCTATCTCAACAAAAGCGCCAAATTCTACTATTTCTGCCACTTCCCCTTCCACTATCTCCTGCATCTGGGGTCTAAAGACGAGCACATCAAAGGTCGTTTCGTAATAAACGCCACCATCTCCTATCATTATCCGCCCTTCTTCTGTCTTCACAACATCCAGTATCGCAAGGAACATCCCTACCATTTTATCCATCCGCCCTTCCAGCTTATCCTGTAACATCTCCTTCACGACAAGCCGCTGATCGCCACCCAATCTCTCTGGCGGCACCCTCACCACATCAATCGCTCTTATTTTTACGTACATCTATTTGCTTTTCCACCTCTGCTACATGTAACCTCGTGGATAGTATAGCATCCGGGTTCAACGAAATCGAGTCTATCCCACATTCGACCAGGAACTCAGCGAATTCCGGGAAATCACTCGGTGCCTGTCCACAAATCCCTATCTTCCGCCTTGGTTCATGTTTATGCGCTACATCTATAACATGTTTCACCAGCCGCTTCACTGCCTCGTTCCTTTCGTCAAATATGTGTGCTACCAGGTCAGAATCACGGTCCAATCCCAATGTTAATTGCGTTAAATCATTCGACCCTATGCTGAACCCGTCAAACACCTTTGCAAACTCATCTGCCAGAATTACATTTGATGGAATTTCGCACATCACGTACACTTCCAGCCCCTTTTCGCCTTGTTTCAATCCGAACGCCTCCATCGTTTCTATTACCTTTTTTCCCTCTTCCGGCGTTCTGCAAAACGGGACCATCACTATTAGGTTCGTCAATCCCATCTCGTCTCTAACCTTCTTTATCGCCTTGCATTCTAACCTAAATGCCGGCTTGAATTTCTCGTCGTAATATCGTGATGCGCCCCTCCAACCGATCATCGGGTTACTTTCTTCAGGTTCGTATAGATACCCACCTATTAAATTCGCATATTCATTTGTCTTAAAGTCAGACAACCGCACAATCACTTCGTTGGGATAAAAGCCCGCTGCGATTCGCCCTATACCCATTGCCAGATTGTCAATGAAGAATTGTACTTTGTCCGTGTACGCGGTACTTCTTGCATCTATCTCTTTTATTACCTTCGCTATCTTCCGGTCATTCCCCGCTCTTTTCTTTAAATTGTCGTACTCTATCAGTGCCAGCGGGTGGATGCCGATATACGAATTGATTATAAATTCTTCCCGGGCTAAACCCACACCATCATTCGGAATTTGCCCCTGGGAAAAGGCATTCTCCGGAACTCCGGCATTCATCATTATCCGGGTGCGAGGTCTCGGCACTTTGTCCAGAGACACTCTATCTAACCGGTACTTCAATTTGCTCTCATATACTCGTCCTATACCCTCTGAACAATCTACTGTAACTTTTTTCACATTCTTTAACACTCGCGTTCCCTTTACAGTGCCAATTACGCAGGGGATACCCAGTTCACGAGAAATGATAGCAGCATGGCAGGTTCTTCCTCCCCGGTCAGTAACAAGCGCAGCCGCTATTTTCATTATCGGTTCCCAGTCAGGATCCGTCATCTCAGTAACCAGAACCTGCCCGGGCTTGAATTTACGTATCTCCTTCGCGTTTTCTATTACATTTACTTCTCCATACCCGATTTTCGTACCAACCGCCTCGCCTTCTACTAACAGCCAACCTTCTTCTTTTAGTGAATCCCTGTCCTCCTCGAGCACATAAGTCTCGAGCACGGCAATGTCCTTCTGTGAATGCACCGTTTCCGGCCTCGCCTGGACTATGAAAAGTTTATTGGTCATACCATCTTTTGCCCATTCGATGTCCATCGGCCTACCATAATGCTCTTCTATAATGCACGTCCAGTTCGCGAGTGTAAGCACTTCTTCATCCGTCAGCACGAATCTTTTCTGCTCTTCGGACATGACTTTTCTTTGTTTCGTGCCCGTGCCCTTTTCATTATAAACCATTTTCTTCCGCTTTGTGCCTACTTTCTTACCCACGAGCGGCTTAAAACCTTCCCGTAATGTCGGCTTAAAGACATAAAACTGGTCTGGATTTACGGTACCTTGCACAACGTTCTCGCCTAAACCGTACGCACCGGTGATGTAAACAACATCTTTGAACCCGGATTCGGTATCTATGGAAAATATGACCCCGGAAGATGCTAAATCAGAACGAACCATCTTTTGCACGCCAACAGAAAGATATACGCTGAGATGATCGAACCCTTTGTCCACGCGATAGGAAATCGCTCTGTTTGTGAATAGAGAAGCAAAACATTCCATCACCTTCTCCATCAGTTCCTCCTCACCTCTTACGTTTAAATACGTCTCTTGTTGACCTGCGAAACTCGCGGTCGGTAGGTCTTCCGCAGTTGCACTGCTTCTTACCGCCACGTCCACATTTTCGCCATATCTCTGCTCCATCTCTTTATAAGCGGCTCTTATCTCGTCCTCCAAATCACGTGGACACGGGGCATTTCTTATCAACCGCCTTATCTTGTCACCTCGTTTAAATAGGTTTTCCATGTCGTGTGTATCCAAATCCGCCAGCGTTTCTTTGATTTTTTCGCCTATACCTGCTTCTTGTAACAGATACTTATATGCTTCGGCGGTGGTGGCAAATCCGGAAGGAACGTCCACTCCCTTTGATTGCAGGTTCTTTATCATCTCACCAAGAGAAGCATTTTTGCCCCCAACCAGTGCTACATCATCTTTTCCAACTTCATCAAACCATTTTACGTACTTCATAATTTGCTCTCCATTATGTACAATCTACGAAAAAGCTCTAATATACTTTTCATTTTAGTTATATAAAAAGCAACAGTCAATATCCCGTTGGACACCCAGGTGTATGTAACTGTATTCCCATGCCAAAGAGCATAAACAAAGAATCCTGGTCATGCACAACTACAATCATCCATGAATGAACAACGCGGCAACGCAGAACGGTATAGTCAAAGCATACATTGCCAGCACCGCTTGCTTCTCTGTCATTCGGTAATAGTATGGCAGCACCCATTTTAGTGTCAAACGATT
>DAOUUS010000162.1 GCA_030668065.1 Candidatus Methanophagales archaeon | reverse complement strand
GAGAAAGGTAAAGATACGAGAAATCCGGAGCAGGGACATAGGAAAGCTGGTGGCAATAGAGGGGATGGTGACAAAGGCGACAGAGGTGAGACCGCGTGTGGTAGAAGCGGTATTTGAATGCCCTTTTTGCCACCATATCTTCTCGATATTGCAAAGTGGAAGGCAATTCAAAGAGCCGATAGAGTGTGACCAGGAGAGCGGGGGGTGCGGTAGGAAGGTACAGCGGTTCAAACTATTGGTGGAAAAGTCAAAATTCGCAAATGCGCAGAAGGTAAGGTTACAGGAGTCACCTGAGGAACTAAAAGGAGGCGAATTGCCACAAGCGGTAGACGCTTACCTCGAAGACGACATTTCGGGCGAGGTTACACCCGGAAACCGTGTTGTTATTACGGGTATTCTCAGGTCATATCAGCGGATGACACAATTCGGTAAGACAACACCGTTCTTTGATATATACTTAGATGGTAATTCGTTGGAGTTGAAGGAGGAGGAGTTTGAAGAGATTCTGATAAGTGATGAAGATGAGCGTAAAATAAAGGAGCTGGCGAGTCAGTCGGATGTGTATGAGAAGCTCATAAGAAGCATTGCACCTTCCATATATGGCCACGCCGAGATAAAAGAGGCAATGGTGCTGCAATTGTTCTCTGGCATCCCAAAAGAGTTACCAGACGAGACAAGGATACGTGGAGACATACACCTACTCTTGGTTGGTGATCCGGGGGTTGCTAAGAGTCAACTGCTCACTTACTTAATACGGTTAGCCCCTCGCGGCTTATACACTGGTGGTAAGAGCACTACGTCCGCAGGACTGACGGCAGCAGCGGTTCGCGACGAATTTGGTGAAGGTAGATGGACTTTAGAAGCGGGTGCGTTGGTTCTTGCGGATAAAGGGATAGCAGCGGTAGATGAGATAGACAAGATGGAGAAGAAGGATCGCGATGCACTGCATGAGGCAATGGAGCAGCAAACGGTAAGTATAGCCAAAGCCGGTATAATGGCAAGATTGAACTGCCGATGCGGCCTGTTAGCAGCGGCGAATCCTAAATTCGGACGGTTCGATAAGTACACGCCGATTGCAGAGCAGATAAACATGCCACCCACGTTATTGTCAAGGTTCGACCTGATTTTTACTATGATGGACAGACCGAACGAAGAGCAGGACATGAAGACCGCGGAGCATATAATAGAGACGCATTACGCAGGCGAAGTGATTGCGCGATTAAAGAGCACAGGGAAAGTGGCGGCTGCGGATAAAGAACGGTTCGGGCAGGTAAATCAAATAATGGAGCCTGCCGTAGCGGCGGATTTGTTAAGAAAATACGTGGCATGGAGCAAAAGGAACATGTTCCCGGTAATGACAGAAGATGCGAAGAACAAGTTCCTAGAGTTTTATATCGGACTTCGCGGGCAGGGCTATGAGGATGAGGAAGCACCCGTTCCTGTGACGGCACGGCAGTTAGAGGCTTTGATTCGGCTGGGTGAGGCGAGGGCGAGAGCAGACTTACGTGATAAAGTAACGGCTGAGGATGCCGAACGTGTGATTGGTGTGGTTACTTATTGCTTGAAGCAAGTTTCTACCGATCCTGAGACTGGTAAGCTGGATACTGATTGGGTGGCTGTGGGCACGACCAAGACAAAAAGGGACCGGGCAAGGTCTATAAGAGAGATAATAAAGGAGTTAGAGAAGGATTACGGTGATGAAGTGCCAGTGGAAGAGGTACTGGACCTCGCGGAGGAGGAGGGCATGGAACGCGATAAGGTAGAAGAGATAATAGACGTGATGAAGCGAGATGGTATATTGTTCTCGCCTTCCGGCGGTGTGATTAAGTTCGTGAGGTAGTTCAGTGAAATGTTAGACCCATTAATAATTTAGTGATAAATCTTGTGGTTGCACTAAATTGTAGCGAAGGAAGATGGACTTAAAAGAAGCAGGACTATGCGAAGGCATATCAGAAGTAATAGCTACAACACGTTCAGCTTCTGGAGTGCCAAACGCAGCACCCATAGGTATTTTAACCCGCGAAGGCAATTTTTTCGTAAAGCTATACAAAGGTTCGCAAACCATTTCAAACGTGCTGGTAAAAAAGGAACTGGCGGCGAATGTAACAGATGACGCGGTTTTATTTGTGAAAGCAGCATTCGCGACTTTGAGTGAGAACTATTTCTCGCTTTTCTGTGGTTTCCCGGTGCTAAAAGAAGCGAACTCGTGGATAATATTCAAGTGCAACGTTCTAGAAGAAAGAAGAGAATCTTTCCTTTTTCAACTGACACCCCTTGCAGTAGAAATAAATATGCAGGTACTGAGGGCGATAAACAGAGGTCTTAATGCTGTGATAGAAGCTGCTATCCTTGCAACGCGGTATGGCATAATCGAAGATGAACGCGAAAAAGCCGAGATGAAAAAGATGATAGAACGTTATGCCGCCATCGTGGAGAAATGCGGTGGACGTCGTGAGAAAGACGCGATGAGCGTTCTGTATGACATTATGCTACTTTGATTATCGATATTTTTTTTCTTTTCCGTCAACGCTTTTCTTTTTCTAAAAGAAAAGGGTTGTTTGATCAAACGTCTAAAACGACTCTTGCGTGCCAGACTTCGTTCTTCTTTATCTCCATCATGTTATACGTAACGGCTTTTATTATTATGCCCGATACGTGCTTGGTTGGGTCGAATTTACCGCCTTTGCACTTACCTTTTATACTAAAGTCGGCTAAACTCAGGTCAATATCGAATTTTTTCAATACCAGCAGCTCGGAATCAAATAAAAAAAGCAGCTCGTCCAACCAGTCGAACATCAAGCTGTAAAGATCTTCGGATTTTAGCTCTATTTCACGTTCCTCAGTTTCTTCTATCTCGTCCACATCAGTCATAAAGCTGTAAGTGGCAACGGCAGCATTGGCAAAGAGCTCCTCAGGCGTGTCGCCATACACTTCGAAGCCTACATCTGAGGGATGCTCGATATATTTTATCTTAGTCATTCTTCGTGGAATTATCGTGGGTTCTTAATCTTTATGTTAGCCCCAACTAAAAAACTAGTTTTCCTGTGTTCACCTTTTAATATTCATCAAGATATTACAAAATGTAAAGTACATGTGATAGCTATGCAAGTTTGGAGTATTTAGAGGAGTAAACAAAGATGAATAATACAGAAGAAAGCATCACATCCGCGGAAATGGCAGCTCTGGACGAGAACTGCAAATTCTTTGGGCTTTTACCGTTACAACTAATGGAAAACGCCGGCGCTAATATTGCAGATGAGATAAGGAAGCGATTTACAGCGAAAGGAAATGGCTATGCGGAACACGTAAAAGTAACGATATTAGCAGGAAAAGGAAATAATGGTGGCGATGCTTTTGCTGCGGCAAGGCATTTACACCGTGGCTATGACGTGAAAATCATATTGATTGGACGTTCAAAGGATTTGCGAACAGAAGAGACCAGCCGGAATTGGCAGATTTTAAAGGATAGCGGACATAACCTGACGGAAATAACCGATTCGTCAGAACTAAAAGCGGGAAAAACAGTTTTTGACAGTTCGGATGTGTTAATAGATGCGATTCTGGGCACGGGCGTAAAAGGCAAGATACGAGAGCCTGAAGCTACTGCCATAGATTTGATAAATGGCGCAAAAGCATTTGTTATTGCCGTGGACGTGCCTTCTGGGTTGGACCCGGACACGGGAGAAGCGGAGACGGCAGTTCGTGCTAACCTCACTGTCACGTTCCACCGAGCTAAGAAAGGCTTGCTAACTTCGGATTCTGTCGGTGAATTGGTGGTTGCGGATATTGGTATTCCCGATGGAATGGCGAGGTTGACAGGTCCCGGCGATGTGCGTATGGTCGTTACGCGAAAAACAAGTGCACATAAAGGCGATAACGGACGGGTATTGATAGTAGGCGGCGGGCCGTTCTTTGGCGCACCCACATTAGCTGCGCTTGCTGCTCTACGGTCAGGTGCCGATTGGGTAACAATCGCTGCACCTAAAAGTGTTTCTTCGGTCATCTCGTCAATCTCACCCAATCTGATTGTCCAACCACTTTCTTCTGACGTAGTGGTAGAGAAAGACGTGCCAGTGGTATCGAATTTGATGAGTAAGCATGATGTCGTGGTGATAGGCATGGGTTTGGGTGTCGAAGAAGAGACGAGACGGGCAGTGAGGTTGATAATAGAAGACGAAGCTGCTAAGAAAGTAGTAGTGGATGCGGATGCGTTATATGGGTTACATCTGCCTGTGGAAACAGAAGATAAGCACGTTATTTTAACACCTCATGCCGGCGAATTCGCGAAGATGGCGATAGATGTAAAAGTACCCCCCGAGAGTAATATGGCAGAGCGGATAGCGTTTTTAGAAGAGTTTTCACGACAGAACAAGGTGGTTACATTGTTGAAGGGTC
>DAOUUS010000180.1 GCA_030668065.1 Candidatus Methanophagales archaeon | reverse complement strand
GCGATTTGCATTATCCGTGCACCTTCTCTGAACACACCGCCGCTCATTTTTATGGCTAAATCAAGCGCTTCGGGCTCGATTAGATCTTCTTTCATTCTTTTATAAACGAACGTTCGCATCAGTTCATAGCCCGGCTCGTATATGCTGTTTCTATCGTTCTTGGTGTGCAGTTTAATATTGGGCAGGAAAAACCGTGTTTCCCGTATCGCAGTAAATTCCGGTGCGAAGAATATAGAAATCGGCACTGTATAAACGATATAGCATTTCGGCTGCGTAATAGCCGTATAGTTATCATAAAAAATCTCCTTTGCTTGCTCTAAACTGGGTTTATCCAGATCATCAATTATAACAAGCACATCCTTCTTCTCTTTACCTTCGATATCGGCAATGATCATATTTATTTTATCAATAAGCTCAGAAAGCTTTGGTTCTATTTGTTCCCTGATAATTTTCCTTGTAGTATGCTCGGACTTGATTTTTGCCTGTACCGAAAGGAAAAAGGCACTAATCCATCCTTTCACCGAGGCCTCGGCAGACTTTGTTTCTTCCGACTCCAGATCTAAGGTACGCCCCCAGCTCTCAAGTTCTTTTAGTAGCTCTGGTTCCAGTTCCTTGCCCGCATCAATATACTGGATGTATAGTTGCGCACCCATAGAGAACAGCACGTCCACATAATTAAGGTTGTTAACATCGCAGACGTCCTTAACCGAGTACTTCACAATATAAAATCGTTTTTTTATTTCGTCATCAGCGGCAAGCCTGTTTAGTTCTGTTGACTTGCCGCAGCCGCGATGACCGGAAAAGAAGTATTTGGGCTGCTGTCTGTGCTGACGCATAAGGGCTCTGATTAGCTTATTTAATGGCTTACCTTCCCGCTCTACGTAAAACGGACAATCCGCCGGTAAAGTAAAAACCGGGTCAAAATTACTCCATGCAAGGTCAAGATCTTCGGCAACGATAAAATCTTCGGGCATCTTTACTCTTCACAAACAAATCTTAAGTTCCTGTGTAATAAAAGCATTTCAAGAGTCACCATAAAAACCCCTTATCCCCTCCGCCGTGTTCTTCAAGACCAAATACGCCAATTCCTGAGTAATAAAAGCACCCAAACCACAATCGGGACCCACATATTTTATGCGGTCCCCGAAGATAGAATACGCATTCGTCAACCGTTTCTTTACCAGTTCAGGACTGTTGTACTCGTTAACTATAGCTTCCAAAACGCCTTTATCTTTGAATGCGTTCGTATGATGCTTTTCATCATATTCCGCGGCCATATTGAATATATCCGTCCTTGAAACTCCGACACGTAGATATTTATCGTATCTCTCCAGTTGTGCTTTATCTATTAACGCTAAAAGCGACGGATTCGCTGCTGATTCCACACCTATCACACTTATCCCATCCACCTGGCACACGGTATCATAAAATATAGGCGAATGGAGATGTATCTGCGTATCCACGCCCTTTTGAGCTGCATATTCGGAGGCGAGTCCCAGTGCCGTAATTACACCCTCTTCTTCTATACGTGGGTCTAATCCCATGCTTGGCTCGTCTAACGAAGCGCACTTCACTTCGTAATTCTTCGCACCGTCTATCGCATTTTTTACGAACCTGCCCACGGATTTTGCTATGTTTGATAACACGTCTATATACACCGGTGGCGGAAACTGTTTATAATACAGCTCTATCGGACCTGTAACACATATCCGGATCTTAAGTGTTTCACCCGTCTTTTCCCGGTACTCCACCGCCATCTGCTCGAATGCGTCCAGCTCGATTATCTTTGCTGCTTCTTCTTTTATGAGCAGCGGCGCCTCTGTTTTCTCAGCGTCCAGAATCGGATCGTTAAACTGGGTGATCATGTTCTGGAATTGCGGATATGTAGGAACTTCAACACCTGCGTTTAGTTTCTGTTTCATTGTTTCTGTTAATAATTCGTATAACGCATTTCGGTGTGTAGGGACGTCAGCAAAAGCTTCTTTTAGCCAAGCCTTTGTTGTGCCTTCGGGTAATGGATAACTTCCGATGTCGTCATATAGCGGCTTTTTCATGTTTATGCTCTATAACTCTATATCTTACCGTAT
The DNA here is from genome assembly GCA_030668065.1 of Candidatus Methanophagales archaeon. Lineage (GTDB taxonomy): Archaea > Halobacteriota > Syntropharchaeia > Alkanophagales > Methanospirareceae > QENJ01. The sequence continues at coordinate 2,107 of DAOUUS010000180.1, read as the reverse complement.
TATATTTAAGCTCCGGCTTGTATCCAACTATTCAAAACGTACTTATCGCATCTTCTGTAACCCTAACGAATTCATTCATCAATTTAGCTAATATCTCTTCCGTTGCACCTTCCGCCGTCACACGTATCAAAGGCGAAGTGTTCGATGCCCTTATAAGCGTCCAGCCTTCGTCGCCCTGTTCTACCCGGATACCATCCATAGTATTTATCCTATCCGGGCCATATTCATTCGACAACCGCTCAGCAAGAACTCGCATCACCTCAAACTTTACGGTATCACCACATTGAATATTCTTTCGCTGTTTTGGAAACACGGGTAACTCATCCACAAGCTCGGACAACGTCCGCCCGGTTTTAACTAAAATCTCCGCTATTTTCAATGGTATTACCATCGCATCGTCAAACGGGAAGAAAGAAGGCATAACATAATGACCACTCGATTCTATACCAAGCACCGCATCTCGCTCTTTTGCTTCCTTCGTCAGGAAAGTATGACCCACCGGTATCCGCTCTATTTTACCGCCTAACTCCTCCCGCTCCAGTTCTCGCTCAAGCAGCATAGAGCATTCAACATTTGCTAAAACGGTTCCTTTTTGCTCTTTTAATAACGCTTGGGCTATTATAACGCCGCACTGGTCGGCACTCAGCGTTCTTCCACGGTCATCTACTATTACTACCCGGTCGCCGTCACCATCGAAAGCCGCACCGAAATCCGCCTCTTTTCGCGGTACTTCGGCTTTTAACGCACCAAGAGTTGCATCTGTTGGCTCGGCCGGTCTATTCGGGAACGAAGGGTCAGGATTCGGGAACAGAGCATCTGCTTTTAGCTTTATACGATTTACTACATCCAATGCCACCAGGCCCATGCTACCGTTTCCACAGTCCAACACGATTCTTTTGCCGTCAAAGACGTCACGGTCAAATCTCTTCGCTATGTATTCTATGTACTCCTCTCTCAAATCCAGTTCATGGTAGTTGCCAACTTCATGCCACAAAACCGATTCTGCTTCACCTTCCAGCACTATATCCCTCAGTTCTTCGTTTGACTCGGCCGAGAAACCTATTCCTTCACCTGTGTATAGTTTCACACCGTTCCATTCCGGTGGCAGATGCGAGGCCGTCACATACGCCGTTATATCCTTCTTGAGCCGCCATCCGGAAAAGGCACACGCGCCAAATGTGGTTGTGCCGGTATTGGTCACGTCCAGGCCCGAAGAAAGCATACCTGAGATGAACGCATTCGCGAGCAATGTAGAAGTCGCTCGTATGTCGTTACCAACAACCACGCTCTTTTCGCCTCGTTCTTTCGCATACGTGCCCAAAGCGCGCCCGATCTTTAGCATCGTCTCGGGATACAGGTCGTCATTGAAAATCCCTCTTATGTCATACGCACGGAATATGTGCGCTGGTATTTCTTCTTTGTGCATTGTCTGGATAAGAATAAGGTGACCTCATATGAATAAAAATGTCAAGTCAGTTTTGGCTAAATTTTAATTAGCTGTTACATAATTAAGTATGGAACTAGTAATAGGGATAACGGGCGCGAGCGGCGTTGTGTACGGAATCAGATTATTAGAAGTGCTAAACGGTATAGCAGAAACGCACCTAATCGTATCCGCGAGCGCGAAGAAGATAATATCAATAGAAACGGGTTATGAACTCGAGGAAGTTTATGCGATGGCGTCTCACGTATATGATAACTCAGACTTCACCGTGGCAGTGAGCAGTGGGTCGGTGCGCTATGACGGTGCGATGATAGTGCCGTGTAGTATGAAGACCCTGGGCAGTATTGCGTCCGGCATATCTACTACGCTAATCACGAGGGTTGCTGATGTATGTTTGAAGGAATGCCGGAAACTGGTGATTGTCCCGAGGGAAACACCGCTCAGTCTTATACATCTGCAGAATATGGTTACGGTGAAGAAAGCGGGTGCCATTGTGCTACCAGCGTCTCCTGCGTATTATCATAAGCCCCAAAACGTGCGGGATATGGTTGATTTTATCGTGGCAAGAGCACTTGACAGCTTTGGTATCGTCTTAGAAACTGATTTGATACGCCGGTGGGGAACAGGCGCAAATCGCTAAATTGCCGGTTATTTAAGGAACCG
>DAOUUS010000252.1 GCA_030668065.1 Candidatus Methanophagales archaeon | reverse complement strand
GTATGTATTCGCCTTTGTGGTTATGGCCAAGCATGGCGGCATTTACGCCCTCCGAGTACGTGAATATCTCGCTCAAATCAATCGCTGCGAACTCACTGCCCACTAAAAATTCTTTCATATACGCAGTCATTACATTCCTGCGTGAGCCAATATCGCGCAAAAAAGGGCCTAAAAATTTGGTTGAGGTCCTTACATCCGGCAGAACTTCCGAGAGATAGGAATTCTGATAAAAGAACCCAAATCGTTTCAAAGGAGTCTGTTCAAGAAGCCGGAGAGCAGAAAACACAAAAAGTTCCTTATACTCCTGCGGATAATGCCTTTTTAGGCTCTCTTCTATATCCGCTGCGATTGCCATCAGATAACTTGACGCTTCGTACTCCTTAACAGTCACCTGCTTAAAAGCCGCAAGGAGCTGTTTTTGCTTCGGTGGAACAATACCTTCCTTTGTTATCTTGCCGAGATACTCGCCGGTGATTTTCCGCGATCTCTTAAGCTTCTTATCCCAAACGCTACTGACCTTGCAGAGATAGAAATTATCACCTCGCCTGTGAATCTCTGTACCCTTCTTCCTTTGCACCAAGACCCAATCGGGGATTTTTTTAGTACTGTCCATATTACTAAAATTAGTAATATGTACAATATTGCTATGAATACTTGGACTCAGCCCTATTTGAGATCTGTTCTAAAACATATTACTCAAAATGGTTATAGTTACGGTTCAATTAGAACCAATATAAACACCGAAACGTAAGCCATACAAGTGGGAAAGTTACTTCCTCTCAGATGAATCATACTTTCTGGATAAAATACGGAATCTCTCAGCCGGAAGGAATCTGCGTATTGAAACGACCTCTAGGCTCATTCTTTACAAACCTTTTCAAATATCGCCTTCACCGCGACCACCGCTTTAGAATCTTCCGGTAGCTCCAGTATCGGTTTACCCACTAAATCAAACGCTCTTATGTGCTCATCCTCAGGAACCGTTCCTACAAGCGTAAGCCCACTATCCTTTACCAGCCCCGCCAAAGCAGCCTTCACTTCCGCGTCTTCTGTTACCTTGTTCAGCACCAGATAAATCTGCCCGAAATCAATATGCAGCTTTTCTGCAATGTCCTTTATCGCGGCTGCCGTATCTATGCCTCGTTTCGTCGGGTCACTAACCACGAGCATCGTATCCACGTCCCGAGTCGTTCTGCGGCTGAGATGCTCAAGCCCGGCTTCGCAATCTATCAATATCGTAGAGAACCGAGAAGACAACTTATCTATGAAATGCCGCAGCATATCGTTTATCAAGCAGTAGCAGCCGGGACCTTCGGAACGACCCATGACTATTACCGAGAACCGTGCTGTATTCAGCATTATCTCATCTATCTTGTACTCAATTAGCATATCGGTTGGCATATCTTCGGAGAAGAAGACACCGCTTGGCGATGCTATCTCTTCTCGCACGTCACCTAAAGTTTTAGTCACCTTTACGCCTAACGTGCTGGGCAAGCTCGCGGCAGGGTCGGCATCTATCGCAAGCACCCGTCCGCCACCTGCTTTGTTCTCAGCCAGAAATTTTAGCAGTAACGAGGCTATCACAGTCTTACCCGTACCGCCTTTTCCTGCTACTGCGATTATATTCGCTCCGTTTCTTTGCGACATGGTTTTTAGTTTTTGGTTCTACAATTTTGCTCTACACAGCTAACATGTTTGCTATAACGGAGCAGTTCAGCCCGAAGAATCCTGCGAGAACCGCGCATCTATTGACCGAGCATGCTTGTCCATACCCTCGGATTCACACAAGCGCACCACCACGTCCTTTATATTCTCCAAGCCTGCCTTATCCAGCCACTGTATGGTCATCCGGTGCATAAAATGGTCAACGTCAAGCCCCGAGTATAAGCTCGCATAGCCCGCCGTAGGAAGTACATGATTCGCACCTGTTGCATAATCGCCCGCCGCTACTGGCGAATAGCTACCCACAAATACCGACCCGGCGTTTCTTATTCGTTTCAATACCGCCATCGGCTCTTGTACCATTATCTCAAGGTGTTCCGGTGCATATTCATTTGCAAAATCTATGCACTTGTCCATGCTATCGCTGATTAGTATCCAGTTCTGCGCGGTTTCTCCGGCTTCTGCCTTGAGTCCGTGTTCCACTTCGGTCGCTAACCTTTCAGAGTCAGTGACAAGAACCGCCTTTGACTTCGTTCCATGCTCTACCTGTGCCAGCATATCCGCAACGATAAAATCGGAATTCGCGGTTTCGTCTCCGATTATCAAAATCTCGGACGGCCCCGCCGGGAAATCTATTTCCACACCTTCTTCTCGTGCTTGCATCTTCGCCACCGTTACAAACACATTTCCTGGTCCCACTATCTTTTGCACTTTCGGAACGGTCTCCGTACCAAAAGCGAGAGCTGCTATCGCTTGCGCACCTCCTACTTTGAATATCCGCGTGGCACCTGCGAGACTCGCAGCAACTAACGTGCATGGGTCCACATTGCCATCCTTGCCCGGCGGTGTGCATACCACAATATCGCGTACACCAGCAATCTCCGCTGGAATCACGCACATCAAGGCGGTACTGAAGTAAGATGCCGGTACATAAGCGCCAACCCTCTCGAAAGGCACATACTTCTCGCCGATGAAGACGCCGTCTGTAAATTCTTCCAGCCAGGCTACCCGTTTCTGCCGGCAATGGAAATTCCGTATCGCCAGATATGCTTCTTTGATGCACCTCTGCGTGTCACGATCCACG
>DAOUUS010000229.1 GCA_030668065.1 Candidatus Methanophagales archaeon | reverse complement strand
GTTGCAGCCCGAGCGTTGCGGCAGCACCTATGAGCACCCACTTATTTGAGAACGGGCTGAACCGGAATGCCGATTCTGTTATTGACCGCGCGGTGAATAGATAGCAGATATGAACTAGCATAACCGTAGTGAACGCAGCGGTTTGAGCCTGGGTAATAATCAGGTCCTTGTCCACTACAGAGCCAGAAAAGGCGGGCATACCATAGTAGTAATATATTATGAACCCTGCGAGTGCCATTACCAGCGATACTATACCCACTTTCTTGACGAATGGGCTATCGGTTATCTTCTCTCCAGGGTCGCGAGGTGGTCGTTCGAGTAACCCCTTTTCCTTCGGCTCTTTAATAAGTGGCAGTGCAAGGGCTACGGCATCAATCAAATTAATCCACAAGATTTGCACCGGCTCGATTGGGAGGCGACCCCCATACTGTGGATTGAATAGGTATATAAACGGTGCCAGCAGTAGCGCACCCAGTATCAATAATGACTGTCCACCATTCGTGGGAAGCGTGTAAAGAATGACCTTACGGATGTTCTCGAAGACATGTCGCCCTTCCTCTACAGCAGACACGATACTTGCAAAGTTATCATCTGTTAATATCATATCCGCGGCTTCTTTGCTCACTTCTGTCCCCGTTATCCCCATTGCGATACCAATGTCCGCAGCCTTTAACGCAGGTGCATCGTTAACACCATCACCCGTAACCGCGATAATATTACCCCGTCTCTGCAACTGTTTGGTTACCCTGAACTTATGTTCCGGGGCAACACGGGCAAACACCGAAACTGTATCCACAATCTCATACAGCTCATCATCGCTCATTCGTGACAACTCTTCTCCAGTCAACACGGTATCTTCTCCAATGTCCAACAGTCGTGCAATTGCTTTCGCAGTCTGTGCATGGTCACCCGTGATCATCACCACTCGGATTCCTGCATGTTTGCATTTCTGAACCGCACCTATCACTTCTTCCCGTGGCGGGTCCATCATGCCCTGAAGTCCGAGGAACGTCAGCCCATCCAAATCTTCCGGTTTGAGTGTATTTTGCGCGTGTGGCACGAGCTTATATGCCATACCCAAAACCCTTAACGCTCCTCCGGCCATACTATCTGCCTCGGCATGGATTTCTTCACTGCGAAGCGACACGATATTTCCGTTTACTAACTGGTCCTGACACATCTTGAGAACACGTTCAGGCGAGCCCTTCACATAGATTACATGCTCATTCTCACCCGCGCCTTCGTGTAGAGTCCCCATATACTGCTGCTCGGCAACAAACGGTATCTCATCTAATTTTGTGCTGTGTGAAGAAATCCCGGCTTTGCGTGCGGATACAACCAGAGCGCCTTCCGTTGGGTCACCCAGGATACTGTACTCGCGGTTATTCTCAACGAGACTGGCGTTATTGCACATATAACCCGTTTTTAACGTTTCTATCAGCTCGTCACCCTCTTCTCCCGGATTAATAGTGTTATTACCGCTAACGAACTCGCCGGCAGGTGCATATCCTACACCACTCACCTGGTATTCCTTTCCACCGCTGTATATCCGCGCTACCGTCATTTGATTCTTGGTGAGCGTCCCCGTTTTATCTGTGCATATAACCGTAGTGCAGCCAAGCGTTTCAGCCGCGGGCAGTCGCTTTATAAGCGCATTCTTGCGCGCCATCGCGGTAACACCTAAGGCTAAGGTCACAGTCAATATAGCAGGCAGACCCTCCGGTATTGCCGCAACCGCTAAAGACACAGAAGCCAGGAACGAAGATTCAAGATCGAATCCCAATAATACAGCTAATAAGAAGTTAATAACCGCGATTGTGAGTACTGCGATGACCAAAAGCCGTGTGAAGTCCGCAATCTTCTTCATTAGTGGCGTGGTGATTTTTTGTGTCGCTTTCATAAGTTCTGCGATTTTTCCTATCTCGGTATGTTCGCCGGTTGCTATTACAACGCCCTGCCCCGTACCCTGAGTGATGAAGGTGCCGCTGAACGCGATGCCGTGCTGGTCCGCGGGTGAAAGGTCCTGTGTCGAGATAGGTTCTTCATTCTTGCGTGCAGGGACGGATTCTCCGGTAAGTGCCGCTTCATCCGCGCTCAGGTTCTTTGCATAGAACAACCGCAAATCCGCAGGCACTCTGTTGCCCTCGTCCAATAGTACTACGTCACCAGGAACCAATTCACGTGCAGGTATTACCTGTTTCTCGCCAGCCCGGAGCACTATGCACTCTGGAGTCATCATCTTTTCCAGTGCTTCTACCGAGGATTCCGCTTTGCCCTCCTGAAAGAATCCTATTATCGCATTGGCTAAGACCACCGCAAGAATAACTGTGGCATCCAGCCACAGATCCAGAATGGCGGTAATGACGGCAGCAACGATCAAGACATAGATTAATGCGCTGTGAAACTGCATAAGAAACCGGATTAGTGTGCTTCGCTTCTTGAACTTCAGTTCGTTATAGCCGTATTTTTCATGCCTTGCTTCTGCTTCGCTTGTTGTAATGCCGGCACTGCTAGATTCTAATGATTCAAAAACCTGTTCCGCAGGTAGCTGATACCAGCTCTTCTCGTTTTGCAATGCGTTTCCTCCTATTATAAACTAATGTGTTTGTGCTGCCATCCCGAAGATCACTCCGAGTGCCACAAACATTTCTTAAACAACCGTTCTTGAAAAAGATTTTTTTAGCGTTACTAACGAGATAATATGCGTTATATACTAAAAAGCTGTGAGTTACGAAATGTTTGACATCAAAAATAATGGGACTATACAATCCATTGACCGAACACATATGGAAATAGCTGATAATTTCGGTATCCTGCAGAAAAGGAGAGATGGCACGGCGAAAATAAGTCACAATTCATTTAGATTCATTTTTACTGCCAAAAATTCTGCTTAAAACGGATTTTCTCAAACCAAGCAGTTTTTCTAGGGATGCTCTTAAATGATTTTCGCTCATGCCACCAACCATTCTCTTCAGTACTTTACCATTATCATCAAGTATCAATGTGGTTGGTACTGCCCTAACTTTATACTCTAAAGAACGTTTCTTTCCTTCTTTTGTCGTTAGCCGTATCGTGTTTAATGACAAGCCATAGTCATAATAATCGGGCACCACCTTTTTCACTATCCGTTCGGCTAC
>DAOUUS010000009.1 GCA_030668065.1 Candidatus Methanophagales archaeon | reverse complement strand
CCATTTTGATAAAAATCATAGACACAGATTTCACTGATTTACACAGACTGTACTGTCCTGTTTATTAAGTTTTACGGGTTGAATCAAAATAAAAAAACTACACGACTTTAAATCTGTGTTGATCAGCGTTAATCGGTGTCGCAAAAATCATTGGAAAATGATACCGTTCTGCTAATTTATTATTTGTGAGTTCCATAAACAGTCTGCAATCTCGCGGGATGCTGCTATGTAAAAGGGCAGTCACGCAACAATGGAGATATAAGTAGCCCGAAAAAGCGGTGAACACGAAACGCGCTTTGAACTCGAGTTTCTGGATGGTGAGTTCATATGTATTCCTGAAGATACTTCGGGCTATCCTGAAGATAACGGTTGATATGGCGATATGTGCGACTTATCGGATTGATTGCACGAACAGCCTTTACCGCATTATTTCTTCTTCGCTAAAATCTCTTGGACGGCCCCGAGAACGCCTCTTGCTGCATCTTTCACGCAGTCTATCGCGGGTTGCACCGTACGTTCCGCAAGGTCTGCGGTTTTAGCTCCTGTCTGTGTCGCCCCCTCAATTATACCATCCGCTGCCTCTTTGATTATATCACAGGCTTCCACTTTTACCTTATCGGCACCTTCGATTGCACCCTTCATCGCATCTTTAGCCGTGGATTCCACTTTCTCCTTTGTATCGGTCGCCCCTTCCAGAGTATTCTTAACGATTTTATTTGTGATCTCACCTACTTTTTCTGTTATGTCTTCTCCTTTCTCAAAAGCGTTCACTACAGCCACCCTAACTGCTTTTGTTACCTCACTCTCTTTTTCTTCCATAATATCTTCTTCTTTTTATGATATGTAAACCTTTCGTGGGGTTCACAGTTCAGCGGGCTATTGAATCACAGCCAATGCTGCCATAGCGTCTCATAACCACTTCATTGCCCGCCAAGATCGTGGGCTACTACAATGTCTTTTGCGTCCCGATGTTCTATTCTGCTATTTCTGTCTGTGCTATAAGTGCCAAAACCATTTTTTAAGTTGGATCCTTTAATAGTAAATGTAGTTATGAACCTCAAAACACTTGTTTCGCAGCACCAGCAGGCATTCAAGCAGAAAGTGGCTGAGACACTCGCAGAAAAGAATTCCATGAGCATAGAGCAAGTGCTTACGATTCATGAAGATGTGATTGAAAGATATGTGCAAGAACGCTACAAAGGAATAGAGCAAGTAGTTTCGCGGATACTGGACTGCAAACGCCCAGTTGTATTGAGCATAAGACGAGACCCGTGTAGCGATGATGTATGCCAGATCTGCGAGCGTGATCAGCACCATATTGAGGCGCTGCAACTGTGGTATGGCGACAGAATAGATTTTTATGAAATCTTTGACAGCTCGTCGGAAGCCGCTATTTATCATGTCCTCTATCAGAGCGAAGGAGAGAAGTTACTCCCGCTGACCGCGGTCATCTACAACGGCGAAGTAAAAAAATATTGGTCCGGCAGACCGGTAGAGGTTGATGAGTACAGGGCATATCTTGACCGGCTGATCTAATCTCGTTTTAGCGGTTACCTTTACGCATGATAAATGTTCTTCTGCTTTGGTGGAACCAATTCAGGATAAAGAACAGAAAAAGGGAGATGGCTACGCAGTCACAGGAACAAGATATTAAGATATGCGAAAAGTTAAATAAGGGAACAAGAACTGAATTAAAACGAGCAGATGAAAGTAATACTTCACGTGGACATGGACAGTTACTTCTCGGCTGTTGAAATGAGGGACCATCCAGAATTGAAAGGTCTGCCGGTGATAGTAGGAGGAGAAATCAAGGCGGAAAAAGGGGCATCTACGGATAGTAAAGATAAAAAGATACGAGGAGTCGTGAGTACGTGTTCATACGAAGCGCGAAAATTCGGGATTCACTCGGCAATGCCACTCTCGAAAGCATACGAACTTTGCCCGGATGCTAAGCTTTTACCAGTAAATATGGCGTTATACAAACGTGTGTCGCGAGAGATAATGGCTATTTTGCGTGAACACGCGGATAAAATGGAGCAGGTCGGTATTGACGAGGCGTTTCTTGACGTCAGCACAAGAGTGCGCGATTGGTCCGAGGCAAAGAGTTATGCGTTGATGCTAAAGAATGAGATATTGGCGAACATCGGCTTAACGTGCTCTGTGGGCATCGCACCGAATAAAACGATAGCCAAGATAGCATCTGATTTCGAGAAACCCGCGGGGCTTACAGTAGTTGAAGCCGGAAGAGTAACGGACTTCTTAGCACCTTTGAATGTGAATCGGATTCCGGGTGTGGGTCCAAAGACCGCGGGAATGCTTAAAGAAATGGGTATCGAAGAGATAAACCAACTTGCGAGCTGTGACGTGCAAGCACTCATAGCGAAATTTGGTAAATATGGCAATAAACTACATATGCGTGCAAACGGGATTGACGAACGCGAATTGAAAGAGGAACGGGTGAGGCAGTCTTTGAGCCGGGAGCGGACATTTGCGGAGGACACAAGTGACGCATCCGTGTTGAATACCTGCGTGGCTACTTTAGCGGAAGAGATTTACAATGCGATAGAGAAAGAAGGCTTTGTTTTTAAGACTGTTGGGATAAGGGTCAGGTTTGAGGATTTTACGGTACTAACAAGGGCTAAGACGCTGAGAACGTTTCATTCAGACGTCAACACGATTACGCGAATAGCAACGCACTTGATGGCTAAAGTCGGGTTCGAGGCGAAGAAAGTACGGTTGGTTGGTGTCCGTGTCGCCAAGTTGACGCTGCTGGACGATAAGCAGATGCGGTTTGTGTAGTAGGCGGAAAGCAAGAGAAAAAAACCACGAGATTTCACTAGATTAGCACACGATTTTTGGGTTAACAAAGGATAAAAAACCAATAGGGTACGTAGGTCTGATCCAGAGTATTATATTCTCGTGAAAATCCGTGTAATCTGTGGTTAGCTAAACAAACACGAACCCACTTTTTCACAGCCAGAAACTTTTCAAGCGGAAAAGGATTTAAAAAATACATGATTTTTAGAGTATGCCATTGTTAATTTTAAAAGGCCAGAAAAATGCGTCTCAATAAGGATGTCGCGATCTATGCGATTTTAATGTTTGTAGCGATGCTGAGCTTGACGCTTATGGCGCCGGTAATCCAAGAATTTATTATTGAACGTTTCAACGCCAGCAATACAGAAGCGAGTATGTTTTTTAGCCTTGAAATGCTTGCCTACGTGATTTTTGCCATGATTTGGGGATCACTCTCGGACAAGTGTGGCAAAAGGAAATTATTCATTGTTTTCGGGTTTGCCGGCTCGGCAGTGCTGTATTTCCTTATGGCACAAGCGAATTCACTGTCCATTCTTTTGTTGCTACGATTTATACAGGGCGCTATTACGGTTATGGCATGGTCGCTCGTAATGGCGAGTGCGTTGGACAGTGTGCCGAAAACAAGCTATGGCAAGACGATGGGTGTGATTGGTACGGCAATGATGCTTGGAATGGCTTCAGGTGCGCCATTAGGCGGTTTTATGGCGGAGCGGTATAACGTGTTTGTCCCAATGTATTTTGCCGCTTTTCTCTTCGTGATGGGCACTTTGATTTCGGCGACCTTGATACACGATGTTCGGATTGAAAACAAGCCCGATACTATGCGGGAATCCATAAAAGTGCTGATAGATGAGAAGCGACTCGCAGTTCCTTACATTTTCAGTTTCGTTGATCGGTTCACAATAGCATTTTTTATCTTCGCATTCCCGCTGTATCTGGCACAAGCATTTGGATTCGGCGGTGCGGAACGAGGTATGTATCAAGCACTGCTCCTTTTTCCTCTTGTCGTGTTCCAATACCCATTTGGAAGACTCTCGGACAAAATCGGTAGAGCACCATTACTCGTTACCGGTTCTCTTTTCTATGGCTTGGAGATGTGCCTGGTGTGTTTCGTGGGCAAGACGGCCCTTATCGTACTAATACTTAGCTGTGGTGTGTTTGCAGCAATGATGTTTCCATCGAGCACTGCGCTGGCTGGAGATCTATCACCACCAAATAAGAGGGGTGCTGCGATAGGCGGGTTCAATGTTTTTGGGTCACTGGGATTTGTAGTGGGATTTTCTGCGGCGGGTATTCTTTCTGATAGGTACGGTTATAGCACCAGTTTCGCGTTAGCTGGTTTTTTCGAGATATTGGTGGCATTGTGCGCGATACCATTCCTGTTGAAGTTTAGTTCTAACCGAAGGAGTGCAAAGTGAAAAAATCCACCCCCCAGGAGGAACATTTTGACTTGTTCTGGCAAACGGGCGAAGCATTGAATACTTTTTCCGTTAACCCTGCTCGTCCCGAGGTAGAGAATGCGATTCTCGAAAGACTTGGTGACGCGCCTTTCTCCGTTGGTCGAACCAATCTCAATTCTTTGCTATCAAAAGCATACGAGACGGCAAGTCGTACGGCATTGCAAACGGCAACCGGTGACTCAGACGAGGAATAGGGTTTCACGGGACGTAACGGCGAGTTTTAGGTCTCATTGACTTTCATGGCTTTCCCTCTTCGCTTTGGCTCTATTTCCAGTTTCGCATCTGCAAATTTGGTCTTTAGTTCTTTACCCTCTTGCAAATGATCGAGGAACAATGCCAAAGCCGCTATTTCTGAATGCGGTTGGTTGCCCACGGCAATGTTCCAGTCCGCCGCTTCGAATACTGCATACGGCACCTTCTCGGCACCTACTACGACCATTAACTTTACCGCACGTTCTCTTAGCTCCCCTATCACGTCAAGGATGTTTTCGCCGTACATCGTCAGGTGACAGACTTTTCCGCCTTCTCGTTTCCAGTTCGTTACTTCTTCTTTCCATTTCACGCCGGTCTGCACAAAGAAGTCGCCACCCCAGCTACTTGTTACTTCTCTTAGACTTCGCTCTATGCCTTTATCATTCGATGTGAGTAACATGCCTTTAGCACCTAATGCGCGTCCTACTAACCCTACATGCGTGGTTATTCGTTTGTCTCGTTCCGGACGGTGCCCTAATCTCAGTATTATTAGTTCCATTTATTGGCTTTTCACAAAAAAGATAACGGATACAAAAAGAAAAACAATCTAAAGTCACGCGATTATTTTTGTGGTTTATTGATGACGCTTATAAAGCCGTAGGTATAGTTATAAAGGAGGATTGAGCAATGAAGCTTTTAGCTGGTTTTCTTATCGTGACTCTGTTAATATTACTGGTCTTAGGGTACACAGCCACACATTACGCAGAAACGCTGCCCGAGTTACCGGACCCGGTCGAGTACTTCCGGTCAGACGTCTATGACAAAAAACTGCCATATACCAAAGCTGCGGGGTCTCGAGTGTGCCTCGTTAACTACAAGAACGCTACCGACCCCACCTGGGACGAACTAATATCGTTTCTGGCGAGTGATGACACAGATGAGCAACTGTATATAGACGGCACATTTGTTTGCGCGGATTTTGCCGAGATGTTGCATAACAACGCTGAGATAGCGGGTATAAAAACAGCGTTTATCGGTGTGGAGTTCGTTTCGGATGAAGATGGGCATGCACTCAATGTGTTTAATACCACTGATAAGGGCTTAGTTTATGTGGATTGTACCGGCGAAGGTTTTCAGCATCCTGTGTCTCCGGATCAAATAGTCAAATATTCATCTAAGAACTGTCCTCATTTTAATTATTCATGCGATAAGATTGCGTATGTAGTAGAAGGAAAGGAGTACGGACTGATTAGCATAGACGGAGCGACATCTCGGGGATACTGGTTCTATGAGGACTATGCCACGAAGTGGGACGTGCATAACCGGGAGCTAGAAGTATACAACAAAGAGGTAATGGACTATAACGAAGCGATTGCGGCGCACGCTAAAGAAGTGGATGCGTATGAGGCGGCGGCGGGCGGGAGAACTTGTATACGAGATACTGAAGAATATGAACGACTGAACAATATGTATAATGCGCTGAAAGCAAAAGAGAAGGATTTGGCGCATGTGGGGGACGAATTAGACGCAAAACGTGAGCGGTTGATGGAACGCCAGGAGGATTTAGGCGGGTACTGCTGGAAACCGTTGGGCGTGGTTACGAACGTGGAAATCAATTGGTAATAGCCTGCAAATTGAAGTGGCGTGGCAGGGCGATAGTAAAGAAGACAAAGAAGAAAATCGAAAAAACAAAAATAATTTACATCACCTTTTAAAACATCAAGGTTATATTGACTCTGCGGGTATAATATTCTGCAGGTATATTGTATATGGAGTGAGGTACTGGAACAATGAAGAAAGGGGAAAGGGGATTGATAAGTGACATAAGGGTAATAGTGTGGCTGTTGTTCATTTTATTCTCTCTTGTTGCGATCTATGCTTATCCCACCCCACCTGCGGGTGCCGGGATAAATGGTAATTTACAATATGGTCTGGATTTAGTGGGGGGCTCATCGCTGCAGTTGGAATTAGAAGGTACACTTGTTAGAATAGATGTGCCTGATACTGTTAATGAGAGCGAAGTTTCCTCATTCCTTGATGATGCGCTGGATACTGATGTTTTATTTTATAGGACGGAGAAAGAGGACGAATATGAGTATGAGATAAGGAAGACAGTCACAAAAGAGCAGTTAACCGAGGTGTTAGCGGGCATTAACGGGAGCATCGCGAAGCGCATCGATGGCACGGATTATTTTGAGGGCGGGATAACGCAGGAAACGCGAGAAGAAACTCGCCGAATTATAGAGACGAAGCTAAATATGCTGGGCTTAGCAAGCACAGCCATAAGAACTGTGGGTAACAACCTCATTGTCATTGACTTAGCGGGTATAGACATAAAGACCGCGAAGAATTTGGTTGGCAATCCCGGTAAATTCGAGATACGGATACAGACGAATGGCACTGCTGGAGACATAAACGATGGGCAGCGATTAGAAGAGATGGCGAATATCTCCGTGCATGTCGTTTACGGCAGCGAAGGGATACAGAGCGTGAGGATGGTTCCCGAAAGAACAGGAGAAAGGTCACCTTGGGGTGCACCATTTTCGTTAACCGAGAAAGGTGCGGAGGCACTACGAGATGCTGCGATAGAATACGGTGCCTTAGATAATCCTGAGGACCACGAACTAACTATGCTTCTTGACGATGTGGTAGTGTACAGCGGACCGCTATCGCCCGAACTTGCGGAAGACCTGCGAACCGAGCCCCGGTATAGTTTAATATCACAAACAGGAGTAGGGAATGACGGTTTGAAGCGTGCAAAGGAACTGATAATACACTTAAAAGCAGGTGCGTTACCGGTAAATGTAAAGGTGATGGGGTCAGGAGAGGTTCCTGCGTATTTAGGGGCGACATTCAAGAAAGGTGCAGTAATTGCGGGTTTACTTGCTCTTATTTCCGTTACGCTAGTCGTTTTCTTGCGATACCGTGAAAAAAAGATAGTTCTGCCGATGTTCTTCGTACTTCTTAGCGAGATAATACTGATATTAGGGCTTATAGCCGCGGTAAATTGGCTGATAATCGGCATGATGGGAATACTAATAATAGTGCTACTTATTGGTGGCACACTGAAATGGTGGGACTACCCGGTAGCAGACTTAACAGCAGGAATTGCTGTATTATTCATTGTATCGGCTTTTATTCTCTCGGCTGGAAAGTGGCAGTTAGATCTGGCAAGCATTGCCGGGATAATCGCAGTTATAGGCACGGGTGTGGACCAGTTGGTGATAATAACCGATGAAGTGCTTTCGGGGGGTAAATCTTCTACAAGCATGTATCGAAAACGGATCTCGTTTGCGTTTGGTATAATATTCGTTTCTGCGACAACCACCATCGTAGCGATGCTTGCGCTTGCATTTATGGCGCTTGGTACATTGCGCGGTTTCGCGATTGTAACTATAGTGGGGCTGCTGATAGGGATTTTTATTACGCGACCTGCTTATGCAAAGATAATGGAAACCATAATTTAGGTCTAAGGGAACTCACAAATAATCATTTACCAGAACTGTATCATTTTTCAATGATTTTTAGGACACAGATTCACGCAGATTTACACAGATTTAATCATGTGTGCTGAAAGCTATAATAAGAAATAGGACTAAAACAGATCATGGAAGAAGAGACGCTAAAAGTGTGTTCTGTTTGTGGTAGCGCGGACCTGTATTACGAAAAAGGGGGGATGACCGGTTTCGTGTACCATTGTAAGAACTGTGGTCATATCAGCTCGTTTATCGTGGAAGCAAATGAGGGGATGGCTCAGGCGATTAGGGCGGAATATGCGAAAAAAAAGGGTGCGGAATAATTGGCTGACCTGCTAGAAGCTATTTCCGGGACATTGTTTACTCCTGCTTCTACGTTCAGACGGCTGTTAGAAGAGAGAATGTCACTAGCTATTGCAGCTATAATAGTTCTAATAGCCAGTATTTGTGGTGGAGTCGGGACTTTATTAACAGAAAGTACGGTTATGTCTTTGTTTACCGAGTTTTCTGGTTTTGAACCCGTGACTCCGAATTTTGACGAGATGATGAATTCTCCTATTACTTCCATGACCACAAACGTAGTCGGTGGTTTTATTAGCTGGGTCTTTTTCGCAGGCATATGTCACATAGTAGCAAAGCTTCTCGGAGGAAAGGGCACTTTCACCGAAATGTTGGTTCTGATGGGTTTTGCTTCGCTTCCTAACATATTCCAGGCTCCAATTGGATTAATCGCCATGCTTTCTGGTGGTTTGACCGGCGCTTTTATAGCTATTGTACTGGGCAGCTTTTTAGCAATCTGGGTTTTAATACTGGATGTTCTTGCAATTCGGGAGGCACAAAAATTCTCTACCGGTAGGGCAATTGCAACTCTCGTTCTACCAATTGTAGTTCTTGCAGTGCTTGTGTTTATACTTATATTCATAGGTCTTTGTTTGATTTCAGGGTTATGATAACTACGGAGGTTTTTAAATGGTGAGTTTTAAAGCGATAATTGAAGACAAAAAGAAAGGCATCGCATTGTTCTTATTAGGTATCTGCCTGGCTTCCACGGTGATAGGAATTGCTATCATAGCGAGAAGTCCATTTGATCGTGACGGCATAAGCGGTGGTAAAATCGTTTTAATCAACATTGAAGGTTCAATCGTGGGTGGCAGAAGTGGATTTGGGATATTTGGATTGGAATCAGGTGCAGATGATATTGCAGAGCAGATAAAACGTGCAGGTGAAGATTCATCGGTAAAGGCAATTATACTTCGCATAAATAGTCCGGGTGGCAGCGCAGCCGCCTCGCAGGAATTACATGAAGAGGTACACAAGGCACGAGAGAATGGTAAGATAGTGGTGGCTTCGATGAGCGATGTAGCCGCTTCGGGTGGCTATTATGTTGCCTGCGGTGCAGATAAAATAGTTGCGAATCCCGGGACAATAACCGGGAGCATTGGCGTTATCTTTTCACAGTTGCAGTACTCTGAGCTGCTTGAGAAGTATGGGGTAAGATCTAACGTCATAAAGAGCGGTAAATATAAAGACCTCGGGTCGCCACTTAGAAATATGACCGAAGAAGAGCGTCAAATCCTACAGGAAATGATTGACGACATATATTCACAGTTTGTTCACGCAGTAGCGGAAGGAAGACAGATGAACGAGAGCGAGGTCTTAGAACTTGCGGATGGTAGGATTTTTACTGGTAGGCAGGCAAAAGAGGCGGGGTTGGTAGATGAGTTAGGCAATTTTCAGGATGCTGTTGACCTCGCAGCTGGACTGGCAGGGCTTAAAGGTAAGCCAAAAGTGGTTGAATACGGGAAAAAATCACCTTTTGAGTCGTTCTTCGGTATATTTGCAAGAGAGCTTGGTCATGGGCTAGCAGAAACGTTTTTAGAGACGGGAAAGCCGCAAGTAGGTTTGAGTAGCTTATAACCGCACAGATAATTTTTATCCATGTGCATTGCCCGTTTTCCTTTTATTTCATCAAATTTCCTGTGTTCGGAGTAATAAGCGGTCACACCTAAAAATACAAATCCGCATTCAAAAACGGAATCAACGCAACCGTTAACCCTGCCACATAAAACCGTCTCCTATCCATCACCCCTTTAGTGAAATACCCAACAGCACCCTGTTTTTGTTTCGTGTTCTTTTCACCAATCAGATTATCCATCACATCTCCTAGTTCTGTACCACCCAAAAGCTTTTCTGTGAGGTCCGAAGGCAGCACAAAGAACGGCGAAGTCCCATAGCCCACTCTTCCTGTATCGTCCATAATACAGATTACACCAAAAGTAAACCACCGGCCAAACAATTTCTTTATCCCGCCTTCAATACCCACAAAGAACTCGGCTTTAGCATTCCGCTCGTCATTAATCTTACACAGTGCAAGCGCTCTATTTCTGGCACCAACAAATGTTTCATCTTCTATTGGCTGATTGGATACTTTACTGTTCACGCCGATACCTTCTACATCCACACTATCGAAATATATAGAAAACGCTTCCTTTGTCGCTTCTAATTTCACGGTGTTCCGAGAGCCAACTAAGACTTTCATAAAGATTTAAACGTCCTGCTTTGTGAATAAGTTTTATACCAACCAATGAACTAACTGAGTACACGGTAATTATGAAACACAAAAGACCAGCAACTTTTTGGACTTCGCTAGTATTTTATGTAGTCGGAATTGTAATTGTCCTGAATATATTGCGATACAATTATCCTGATTTTGCACCTGAGGCAGTTTTTGCGCTTCTAACCGGGGTTGGTTTTTTAATCGCGGGCTATGGGCTCTGGCTAAGCAAGAAATGGGGTGCGATGTTCGGTATTGTTCTATGCAGTTTGAAGTTGGTTCAGCTAGACGTTTATTCACTAGCTTCCTTATTCGATGCGCCTGCTTTAATCGCTTTTATTGCGTATACCGTGATTATTTTACTTGTTTCGTCCCTGGACTGGAAGAAATTGGACTAAATAAGTAGCAACAAGTCTATTAACTCTTCATATCCTTCAGCGTCAATAGTACATAGCCTAAGATCGCAAAGATGCACAAAGCATAGCCATACACCTTTACTGTTGCGAACACGTTCTTTAGGAACGCATATTCCGTACCATATCTACCCACACGCATCACGCTTGTATCCAGAATGAAATAATCGCCAACGTTTTTTAATACTATCGGTTTCTGTCCCACCTGGATGGCTTCAGCCTGTATGTCTTCCCTGGGCGCGGTCCAGGGGTCAACACTCCCGGCAGCATCACCCTTTGTTCTCACACCATCTTCCGTTACGGCAACTACTCGGTGCGTGATAGGTAACATGCTCTCTTTTCTTTCGAGCGTTATTATATCGCCCTCAACTGGCTCAATATGCACTCTTTGCATTAGCACAAGGTCGCCACGGTCAAACGTGGGACTCATACTACCTGTGGTTACAACGGTGAAGAATACGACTTTAAAAAGAAGCAGAGATATAAAGAGGACGAGTATAGCAAATACGATGGTTGAACCAAGAACCGAGGGCTTGTGCAAGCCACAAACGGTTTCATATTCCCTCATCTTCTCTTTTACCTTTTGATTTCGCGAGTATTTCGTGTATCGGTCTTTAAAATAGTTGAAGATGCGAATAGGTGGCTCAAAACCCTTTACTACCACTAAATAGAAGATGTAATACACTAATGTTATGACTACCCCAAATATTACCGCTGCTAATAATGGTTCCATACTCTTAACTTCTGTCTTTAAGAATATAAAACTGTAATTCAATTGCTAAATAGTTTTTATTAATGAGCAGGTGCAATGAATTAGCATGAAAATAAATGTGGCAGTTACGGGCGCAAAAGGGCGAATGGGTAGTCAGGTGATAAGCGGCATTTTAGAGCACGAGAATATGGATTTGGTAGCGTGTTTTGACCCGTGTTGCGTGGGAGAAGAGGTGGCACCGGGGCTAAAAATATCGAGTCCCGATGAGTTGGAGAACCTGCTAAAGACGGTTAAACCGGCTGTATTCGTGGATTTTACGAACGCAGCATCAGCCGTGGAAAACGTAAAAGTCGCAGCTCGTAACAACATAAAGCTCGTGGTTGGCACCACGGGTTTTTCTGAGCTGCAATACAAAGAGATGGAGGATGCCATAAAAGTACCTGCTATTATCTCTCCCAACTTCTCTATCGGTGTGAACGTATTCTGGAAATTGATTGCTGCCGCGACAGGGCAACTTCAAGCGTACGGGTATCACGTGGAGATCATAGAGATGCACCACTCGCATAAAAAGGATGCTCCGAGCGGTACTGCGGTAAAAGCCGCGGGTATCATCTCTGATTGCTTGGGCGTGGATAAATTCGTATATGGCCGGCAGGGTACAACGGGTGAGCGGACGGATGATGAAATAGGTATACATGCAGTGCGTGCTGGTGACATTGTTGGTGAACATACGGTGTTGTATGCCGGTAGAGGCGAACGCTTGGAGATAACACACCGTGCACATAGCCGGGAAGCATTCGCGCAGGGTGCCGTAAAAGCCATTGAATGGATTGACAGTAAAGACGAGGGTGGGATCTATTCTATGGACGACATGATGCAGGAACTGGAACTGAACTGAACTGAACTGTTTGGCACGGTCTAAAAAAAAAAAGTCACTATATACCCCGTACTTAAGTACAAGGCCTGCCGTTAAGCATGAGTGCCAACGATAAACTACTTTTTTATCACAGGTCTTTAAAAGCTTTTCGATTTTTTATTTTTAACGTAGCCCTCCAAAAAGTTTGTTATAACGTGATGTGTACCAGGTTTTGTGCGCTCTAAGTTTCTCCTTTTCTTCATCCACCACCGATACAGTATCTGTCTTCTCGTAACCCTTCTGCCCCAATATATACCTCTCCACCACTTCCCAGCCATGCCCCACTGACTGCGAAGCGTTTTTGATAAAACTTTTTAAAAAAGTTTTATAATCCGTCAGTAGCGACACCGTATGCCTGTCATGCCTGAGTTCACGCTTCGTTACCTTTTTCCTCGTCACTTCCACTTCGCCCATCCCACTTTAAGATAACTACTAAATACGTCAAATCACCATAAAACCCACATTCCGCACATTCTGATATAAACAATCTACAAAATCAAATTTATGGGGGACACCGAGTGATTTCACGGTAATTTTAAATATGTATTTCTTCTTATCGAAGTATGTGAGTATCAATGTATCCAAATACGCAAGCAGACGCAGGAGAGACAGCGAGTTTAGCCGAATATAGCAGTAAAAGCATGGGCCATCTTGGTATAGTAGCCCAGATATGTAGAGAGATAGATTTAGCAGGCGAGATCGACCGAATCGTGTGCGTGGATCCACGCCAGAAGGTGACCTGCGGAGAGGCGGTTGTTGCCATGGTCCTGAACGCTCTAGGATTTGTTGACCGACCTCTGTATCTATTCCCCAAGTTCATGGCCACAAAGCCAGTGGAGTTATTGATAAGGGCATGGCTAAAGGCGGACGATTTCAATGATGATGTCTTGGGGGGAGGACTTTAGATACGTTACGCGACAATGGCCCTGAGAGTGTATTTATGTGGATTACTGCCAATGCTTATAGTGAGTGTTCAGGGCGCTTCCTTCACGGTGACACTTCTTCAATGAATCTTCAAGGAGAGTATAAGCATGAAGAAGGTGACCTGGATGCAGTGCCAATAGAGATAACGTATGGCTTTTCCAAGGACGGCAGACCCGATTTGAAACAGTTTGTTATCTCACTAGTCATGTCTGACAGTTTGCCTGTTTTCATACAGGCTTTGAGTGGCAATACTTCCGACAAGAACCATTTCAGGGAGATGGTGAAAGAGTATGGGCAGTCATTGCAGGAGAAATGGGGCGAAGACAAAATATGGGTATGGGACAGTGCGGTATACTCGGAGAAGAATCTAGGAGAAATTTCTGAGGACTATACATGGATAACAAGGGTTCCGGAGACGTTATCAGAAGCAAAAGAAGTGCTGGAAAACTCAGACACGGAAAAGATGCATAGCACCGCCCTCAATGGTTACCGCCTCTTCAGTACCGAGGTGGAATACGGCAGTGTAAAACAGCGATGGGTAGTGGTATTCTCAGAGAAAGCGTTTGTGAGGGAGACGAAAACGCTGGAAAGGAAAATAGAGAAGGAGAAAGAGCAGGTGGAGAAGGATGTATGGCATTTCTCCAATCAAGAGTTTCACAGCCTGGAAGATGCACAGAAAGCAGCACAGGAGATGGAAAAGGGGTGGACGTATCACAAAATAAGCGCAACCGAGGTTAGGACGAAGAGGAAGAAAAAAGACGGAGGTCCGGGGAGACCCAGAAAAGATGAACCAACTCTGACAATATATCGTATAAAAGTGGAGTTTTTGGGGGATAAATCGGTAATAGAGAAGAAAACGCTGAAAAAAGGGAAATTCATTGTTGCTACAAACGAGTTGGACAGCGAGAAACTCAGTGATGAAGAAGCACTTACGGCTTACAAGGAGCAGCAATATGCGGAAAGAGGCTTCAGATTCCTTAAGGACCCTTTCTTCTTTGCCAACAGTATGTTCCTTGAAGAATGAGGGCAGGATAGTTGCGATGGTGATGGTAATGGGACTTGCACTCGTGGTTTATAGTTTAGCGGAGAAGAAGTTGCGGGAAGCGCTGGAGAGCGAAAACGAGACAATACCCAATCAAAAGAATAAGCCAACGAAGAAACCAACGATGAGACGAGTATTTTAGGTATTTGAGGGTATTACCATTCTTTACTTGGGCTCCAAGATGGTGAAGGTCTTGAATTTAAGACCGATTCATGAAAAAATACTCGCATTGCCAGGCAGTGAGTATGAGAAGATGTGTTGTACCTGTTATGGATAGGAATTGCGTGCTACTGAGGATCGTGGCATGGCAAAGCGGAAGAAGAACGAGGCTGTTAGTCTACCCCATCCACTTTTTTATACGAAATCGCGAGAGAATAGCGAAAAAAGAATATAGTCCGAGGTGTCATCTGCAATACGAATGTAAATCGGTATAACTTACCTTATTTAACAGGTTCATAGCGGATTGAAATTCAGAAAATACCGTCTTTATAAACTTAAAGTGCGGAATGTGGGGTAAAGAAGATGGATTTGTAATTACCGCCTTTTGACGAGGCCGAGAAAAAAGCTTGAAAGGAGGTAAAAGATATGGCCACAGTAGAGATGAAGAATATATTGACTCTTGTGCCAGAACTTTTGAAAGTCCCATATTCAAGGATTTAGACATCCTATGATAAAGAAGTTGATGTTTTATACAGTAACTTCAAGAAGCCAAGCTACGCGGATGATTCCGAACTCACGGATGATGATGTTATAATCCGATATGAAAAAGGAGAAATTGTGGGAATTACCATACTCAATGCAAGTAGGATAGGAGAAAGATAGGACATGGGCACTGCGTATAACAGTCTGGCTTTGTGCCTTCGGCACTCCGCCTAAATCCAGCCTTACGGCAGGACTTCGGATACGCTCGAAAACGTCCCCCTAATTTTGCAACCGTATAAACCTTCCGGAAAAATAAATAGAGAGGAGGATTGGACATCACCCCCTCTCCCCCAGTCCAGAATCGCATTCGTAATCAGATCCAGAAGATATATTCCCCCGTGATACCCCATGAAGCCATATCTATGGTATCCCACCCTATCGTAGACCGGGAACCCGCATCTCACGAATGCAATGTCCTCGTCCTTAGCAATCGGCGTGCATTTCGTATTTCCAAACAGAATATCCACCTCATTGTCTTTCACTGCGCGCTGCAACTCGTACAAATCGCGTCCGTTCAATATCTCGCCACCGTCAGTTACCGATTTTGCATTCTGTAAGAACTTCATGCTCGCTGTGCTGCTTTAAATGGCAAGCTTCCTGAATATTACGACTCAGTGCTGCACGGAGGAGCGGACCTGGTTGCGTTGGAAGATTTAAATTTAAATATCAAGATATTGGTAAAATAAAAAGTCCGTTGGATAATTTACAGATAAGGGTAGGGCGAAATGATTAAAGAGGGAGAAGTTCGACCAGACTACGTTATCCAAAATTCGGCGCTGTGGAAACAATATAAATGATGCAGCTAATAATATCATACGATGAATGATCATGATAAGTAAAAGGGACAAAGCGATTATTAGCCGGTGTGCAAAAAAATATAAAGTTTCATCCATTTATCTGTTTGGGTCATCCTTAGATAGGGATTCTGAGTCTAACGATATTGACTTAGCAGTAGAAGGAATAAGACCTAATGTCTTTTTCAAATTTTATGGTGAGTTACTGAGAAGTTTATCCAAGCCTGTGGACCTTGTAGACTTATCCAGAAAATCATTATTTAATCGAATAATAGAAGAAAAAGGAGTTAAAATCTATGGATGATTTACTTCGAGAGGTTCCGGCAGAAAAAGAATATATTTTGGATACACTTCGGGCATTAAACGAAGCATTGCAGCGAAAAGAGAAGACTGCCGTTGAGTTATACTCAGCACCGGCATAAACTGCGCTTTTTATTGGCAGAACCAAACCGAAATCACATACAAATAAGGGCACAAGTTTCTTCAGACTACGAGTTCAGAGGGTTGAAAAAGCTCAATCTGTGGCGGTGTGAAGTATAGCTGCTATCTCCACGTTTCTCCAAAACACGTACAATGGAATAGAGAACATACTTAAGAGGATACTAAAATTTAAAGGAATAGCTATCCCCGTCTCAGAATCGTGGCACAAAGGTCTAATAGACTTGCCGGTTGATAATCAAATACTTCCGCTTGAACTTTCAAAGAGACTGGACGAATATCGCGCGTTTCGACATTTCTCCATTCACGGATACGGAGTATTTTTAGACAAAGAAAAATTGATGCCACTTGCTACAAAATTGCCGGATTTGTGGAGCGATTTCGAGTCCGAAGTTGATACATTTATAAAGTCATCTAGAAATAAATAATATGGGATGCCGAACTTCCGATGACAGAGCGTATCGGGCTACGGTGCTTCTACGCATTTTATACCGCCAAATCCGGTGTGCACGACTTCTTCCAGTGTCACGTTCTCTGTGCCCACTTCGCGTAAGGTATCAAGCACTGTCGGCTGCCTTACACCACCCACAAGCATCCTTGTCGAATCCGCTTTCGGATCGCAACCAATCTGCAGGATACGCTTGTCCATCGTTGAAAGTGCCGCGGTCAGGTTCTGCGTTGTCGTGGACTTGCCTATGCCCCCTTTGCCATAGATTGCTATTTGTCTCATTTTATTTCTCCTGCTCTGACATTGTTTAAAGACCCCTATTAGACTATTTAAGAATTCTGCACAAAATTTCACAAGAATTATGAAAGTAAAATATAATAAAAAAACAAAACTAGTACTGATGACAAAATGAGACCACCGGAAAGAATCACAATAGCTATGGATGAAGATACCTTCGGGACATTCAAAAAGATGAAAGAGGATTTGGGTATTTCACAAAGCGAGTTAATGCGTGAAGCTTTG
>DAOUUS010000239.1 GCA_030668065.1 Candidatus Methanophagales archaeon | reverse complement strand
CTTATATGGGATAATAGCCGCTTGAAAATCTTCTGCCCGGAAGGATAAAGCATGCCCGGGGCATTCTCGGTTACGGCATCGCAAAACTCGTTCTCTGACCCAAAATTCACCATTCAGTGTTATAATATGCCGTTTATTCTTGTTGTATTTCTTAACTAGCTTCGCGCTGCAAAGGGGGCAGCTATTCATCCTTGTGGAAACTTTAACCACTTTTTGTTGCATAATACATTATAGTGGCTTATAATATAAGGAGTTGTGTGTGAAACTATGGGTTTTTACGTGAAGACCTATTTGAAATAGCGGAATATGCCGCCAAAAAGGATATACTATTCAATATAACGACAAATGGGAGTTTGATTGATGCAGCACTCGCGCTGCGGATAAATGAGCAAATAGACCACACGCAGCTAACCTTCACGGAATACGATGGCGCCAACCTGGATGTGGCATCTAAGCTTTCGCGGTTTGGCTTCAATCTCCTCGTGACTCCGGCTATAGCATCCCGGTTCAAGGACCTACTGCTTTTGCTCGATTCTTACGGGCCAGATAATATCTTATTAATGGATCCGAAACCTACCGATTTGAGCTGGTATAACAAGAATAAAATGGGCACGGCAGAAAAGAATGCGATTATCAAGACGGCAAAGCAAATGCAAAAGCGCATGACCGCAAAAATAGTTGTTGATTCCTGTTTCTCTTTTGAATTGGACAACACGAAAGGCTGCATGGCTGCGCGTAGAATCTGCTATGTTAATTATCCTTATGTGTATCCCTGCTCTTTTCTCGTGTGCGAAGCGATGAGGATGGGGGGATCTGCGCGAAGACAAGTTCATTAATATCCGGGAAAATGGCACCGCGCGGGATACATTCAGGGATATTGGATTGAAGGCGGCCTTAAGAGAATGTTATTTATTAGAGCAGTACAATGCAAAAGCAGTGATATAGATAAAAATGCCAAGTTTCGGGATGCACCTAGCACTTACTCTTTTCTTCATCGCGGCGTGCGTAAAGACCGAAGATGTAAAGCTCGCACTGTTTTTAATTCCGTTTGGGCTCGTATGCGACCTCGATTCTTTTTTCGGTGTGCACCGAGCAACACTCCATAACCTGTTTGTATTATTCATCCCGGTTCTCTTTATGGTCGTACTCAAGCGTTTTAAAGTCACTGCGATACCAGATAGATACTTCTTTTTCGTAACACTTCTCATTGCATTCCACATATTATTAGATACTTTTTATAATGGTGTGTTTCTGTTCTATCCGTTTTCGGATAAGAGTTATGACCTCGAATTCTGGTTTGGTCTGAAGGAAACAGGTTTAAGCATGATATTCCAGTGGATAGTACCAGGAAAGGTGGGTGAGCTAACCTATGTGGTTACTCCAACCCCCTCGGTGCCCGAGATAGCCGTTTTAAGTGGAATCGAGTTTGTTGTTTTAATATTCGCTTTGCTCACTTTTGTTTTGAAGTTCCAAGAATCTTATTCTTCTAGTTTTTTATATCAAAAACTGCGTATAAGAAAGTAGCCCGGTAGTGTAGCGGTCAATCATACGAGGCTCTGGACCTCGCGACGACGGTTCGAATCCGTCCTGGGCTATTCGATGGATTTCGTCAGAACATGCAAATAAAAACGAGTGAAACGGAAATAAAGCATCTACTGATAGCGTGGCTTGCCCTATCTTTCGCGTTTAGCGTGTTAATCAAACGCTGGGTGCCGTTGGACTATAGCCAAAGCTGGCTCGCTATTTTTGCCCTTTCTGCCGTTACAGTCGGGTCTGCTTTTGTTTTACATGAGTTATCTCACAAGTTCGTGGCGCAGCGGTATGGCTGCTGGTCTGAATTCAGAATGGAACCATCCATGCTCTTGCTCGCGGTAGTATTACCGTTTTTTATGCCTTTCATATTCGCAGCGCCGGGTGCTGTTATGATCTCCAGTCAGCATTTAACGCGAGAAGAGAACGGTAAGATCGCGATTGCTGGACCGTTGATGAACATCGCATTAGCCTTCCTTTTCTTTCCCCTTTTCTTCCTTGCCCCGCCGGGTATTTTTAAAGAGATAGGCTGGTTCGGAGTAATGATAAATGCTTGGCTTGCTCTTTTCAATATGATCCCTGCTGGTGTATTGGACGGAAGAAAGGTGTGGGCATGGGATAAGAAAGTATATGGGCTAGTTTTAGGCCTTGCACTTAGTGTATTGGTGTTGAGTAAAATTCTTACATGAACGTTTGGTGAATAGACGTCTATATGGCTTTTTTGTACGTTTTATAACGGCTATACGAGTTCTTTTGGACGATCCCAGCACACGAGAAAAACGTTTAGAATAGAGCCTCCACCGGAAACGTACCCGAAAAGTTTATATGCTCTACTTTAGTATGTAATCAACATATGTACATAGCATGTGTTTTGTGCTGTAAAAAAGTTAGGGGGTGATACAAAAGAATGAAGAAAGAACTGCTGATAGCGATTGGATTAGTTCTGCTAATAGCTTCGATGCCTTACGCAAGTGCCACTACGAGTGTATCGGGTCCAAGCAAGGTAGCTAATGAATCTGTATTTACCGTTACGGTTGAGGCGGATTCGAGCTTGGTGGAAGCGGCTCATGTAAACATAACCTATCCCAAAGACCTAACATTCGATGCTGTGAGAGCAGATCCGGTAAGACGCTTTGATTTAGTCAAAGATCAGGCAGGTGGAGACGCCACTACTGGCTGGGTGGACATAATATTTGCAAAGAGCGATGGCTGTGTTGGGCATCCTACTTTTGCTGAATTGGATTTCACGGCCACAAAGAAAGGGAATTACACCATAAATGTTTCGTCAATAATAAACGGAGCTGCCGATAGTGTGGACGCTCTTACTGTGGAAGTGATCGCTTTGCCGGGAGATGTTAACGGCGATGGTAAAGTGAACTATAGGGATTTAGTAG
>DAOUUS010000279.1 GCA_030668065.1 Candidatus Methanophagales archaeon | reverse complement strand
CGAAATAAGCCCAATACAAATGTCTATCCATTTACTACGATCTTCCGGCGGTTGCCGAACGGCGTGCACAATCCGGAATATACCGTAAAGCACTAGCCATATCATTAGAAACCAAAGTAGTACCGCAGTAGTACCCATCGGCCATGCAAGAAAGATGCACCCTAATATGATACCGCTCAGCCCCGTGACTGCTAGAACTCCGCGTTGCGCTTTACGCGCTCCAATCAGAGCGATAAGTGCGCATATTCCTGCCAGAAGTGCAAATAGGCCTACAATCCAGGTTAGCGTAACCAGAGTCATCCCTGGCCAAGCTAAAATCAAAGCGCCGATAAGTAGTGCTATAATACCCTCCGCTGCCATTGACAACGGAGCACGACCTAAATAAAGATCCTCTTCACTCATACCTTTACCACCTCATGAATTGCCATACTCCCACCCATATCTCCAATACCGACAGCAAAACCGTGGTTCCCGATTAAACTCTTCTCGTAATTATTCTTCGCTGTTTCTCCTTCTAACAGTACTATTTTTTTTATCATTCTTGAATATCCCCTCCTGTTTATTAAAGCCGCTAATGTTGTATCAGCGACTTTGCGATTTCTTCTATCTGTGACAGATGTTAAGTGTATACCGATATATAAGCTTTTCGGTGCTTTGGGTGCCACAAATAAAAAAGTTTCCCTGAAGGGAGGGGCATCGCGATTTTTTACTGTATATACAGTATAACTGCTACCTATTTCGGACGCAGATTACACGGATTTACGCGGATTTACGCAGAAAATCAACTGCCTTACGTTTATTATAAACTCGATAGAAGATTCTAATACTCCCCTCCGTCAATTCCGTATATTTAAAATCCGGGTTATCTGCGTGCATCTGCGTCCAGATTATCAAATTTTATTCTTTCTTGTTCCGGCATAAATAGCTTCAATATCCTCAACGCGAGCAAAGCCGCATTTGCTCCATTATCTATACCCACTACGCCAACGGGAACTCCTGACGGCATCTGCACCATCGAAAGTAACGCATCCATACCCAACAGCTTACCACTCACAGGCACACCAATAACCGGCTTTTCCGTCTTTGACGCTATTACCCCCGGCAACGCCGCTGACAGTCCAGCAATCGCTATTATCACCGCCACAGAATCACAACTTTCCTTCAAATAAGTATCCAGTGCATCGGGTTCACGATGTGCGGAGATCACTCTCACTTCGTATGGCACTTTGTGCTCCTCCAGTACCTTCTGCGCCTTCTCCGCTACGTGCCTATCACTATCCGACCCCATAATAATAGCTACTTTTGCCATATCAGCCATCCAACCGCTCCTCTATAACACATGTGAACTCTTCAGGGTCTTTTATCTTTTTCAATTCTTCTTTCGCCACCAATACAGTATCCTCTATTTGTATGCGCTTGACGCTACCACTAACCACGAATACCGACTGTGTTTTTGTTACGTGTGACAGACTGCTGAGTATTTTCGCTCTTTTAACCATCTGCTCGGTGTAGCTGCTTATACCCATAAGGATCCTCACGCTTTCGTCTCTTCTCTTTGATTGTGATAGCGACACCGCACTAAAAGGTGCATGCGAGGTTGCAAATATCTCAAGCCCTATCTCTTCCAGTATACTCAATATATAGCGTTCCAGACTCGAAGCTGCATCTTCTATGCCGGATTCTGTTATCTCCGGTGGTTCATCAACCTCAGATTTTAAGAACTCTAAGGGCTCTATTAAACTAATATCTAAAAACTCCTCGAGCTTTAGTGCTATGTCTATCGTGGTACTTACCGTACCCTCCTCGTATTTGCTAACACTCCTGCGTGAAACGCCTAATTCTGATGCAACATCACCTAAGGACAACTCTTTCTCTTTCCTTGCCACTTTCAGCTTTTCGCCGTTTATCGTGACATACAAGCCACCAGTGGCAGAATACACACAAGGACTCACGTCCTCGCTAAAATACCCGTACAACGTATGCGAGTTTATCGCAGGAATGCCATATCTGTGATACACCACATCGTCTTCTAAAAGGAAGCTCCCTTTTCGCTCACCCACGATGATTGGCGAAGCCAGTAAACAAAATGCCGCTCGCTTTATGGCACGCGCAATTTCCTCGTTTATTCCATCTATGTTATACAATATCTTTGCCAGCAATGTGAAATCACTTCGTCGGGCTGCTAAATCAAAACTCCGGGCTTTGCATCTGCTCGATACGATAAAACCCGCATCATTCAATAGTTTTATTACCAGTGCAACCAAATCATTCTTCATTTGCAGCATCCATTCTGCTTATTTCCGCGGCTCGCTCCGTTGCGTCTATTACCGCAGTCATCATCGCCGCTTTTACGCCTCGTGAATCCATTGCATACAGGCCACGTATTGTCGTCCCACCAGGAGAGGCGG
>DAOUUS010000200.1 GCA_030668065.1 Candidatus Methanophagales archaeon | reverse complement strand
TACTCATAGATGGTGGTGGATGAGGTTGAAGATGAATCAATGGATGTTGGATTACACGGACAGCCCGGAGACACTTATTCACACAGTAAAAGAATTCGATGTCAATAGTCTGGCTGAACTGAACAATCTCAAATCTGCTGGCGTAAATCCACTGGTTGAGCTTGGCGTCATGCCAAAACCCGAAACGACACCGACACCCGCAGAAGAAACGCCATCAATCCCTGGACTTGGTGTCATTGCAGCCATAGCCATAGCAGGTGCGCTTGTGTATGTTGTGAGAAGAAGAAAAGCATAATATAACTCACTAAGAAAGTTTAAAAATCAGGGTCGTGAGGGAGTAAACGTAACATTACTCTCCTCCTGCCCTTCCCTTTTTTGTAGAAATATTATTACAGGCAAAAAGCAGAAACTTATAGAAGCCGTCTCACAATCACCTCATCAACATTTCCAATCCTTCCTTTTAGATTTAAGGCTATATCACTCCTCCTTTTTCTTCTGATTTTGGATTATTTGGCAGCCACTTAACCACATCTACCCACATGAAATAGCGAAGGCCCCAAAAATGGTTGCGATTGTGAGAATTATATCGGTACAACTTGTATCAGATTCTTCCGTCTCTTCATATTTTTTTTCCACTTTTGTGTGAGCACCTGTACAATCGTGTACTCCCGAAACACCTTCACAAATAACTCTTGCAAAACTCTACATTCCTTTTCAACTCTTCATAATCCATTTCATCCTTATTTCTATTTCGCCAGAAAGTCTCTATCAACAGATATTTATAACTCGTACTCTTCAAAAGCGCGAATATCCTATCGAACTCCAACTCGCCTTTTCCTATTGATAAATGGTCCTGCTTCTCTGTAAGACGGCAATCATGCAAATGCACCGCCAGTATTTTCGCACCACATTTCTTTATCCACTGCTCAATATAATCTATATAACTACCTCTTTTCTGTCCCGCTGTGCTCAAAAGCTCGGATAAAATTGCATGCCCAACATCAAAGGTGAAATACAAATTCGGTGCCGAAATAGCTTCGAGTATCAGGTCAGACTGTTCCAGAGTAACCAGATCATTCTCCACACTTACCAATATACCTAATTCCGAAGCCATTTTAGTTATCGCGTGGCATCTTCCGAGTCCTTTTGTTTTTATCTGCATCCGCACATCCTCAAGCTTAAACGTGGAAACTTGTGGATGTAAGTGCAAATTGTAATATAACGAGATAGGCTGGAACTCAGCAGAAAAATCCAGGCAACGCTTCAAAACGGTCATACTCGCATCTGCTAACTCGTCCCTTGGATGTGCCACTGATATATCAAGCGGAGAATGAAACGCGATTTTCAAGCCTCTGTCTTCTAATAAACGCTTCAGCTCTTCCCGCTCCGCACGTTTCATACATTCGGGCAATGGATAGTCTAACGAGAACTCCAAATAATCCAGTTCAAGCTTATACAGCTCTTCTATAGTCCGCTTGAATGGCCGGTTGCCGTACCATACCGGTGCGCCTAAGAGAATACTCATCTGTTATTACCTCACGATTTGTTTTACCGCCAAATAGGGAATAGAACTTCCCATTTTTTATTTTTATGATCCCTATTTGCCTATTGCCTTTTTATTCCTTCCTTTTAACAAACAACGTTAACCCCTCTCGTGCGACAATTTCTATTTTCGCGCCCTCTTCTATTTCACCTGCCTGTGTTCGTGCATTCCAGATTTCGCCATGTAGCTTTATAGTGCCTTTTTCTTCTGTTATTTCCGTCTCGGCCTTCGTTACTTGTCCGATAAGTTCTTCACCACCCACTTTTATGCTTCGCTTTCTCAGCTTCAATACCGCTCCGAGTGCGAATATAAAAAAAACAGCGGATGCACCGGCGATACCTAATATAGTCAGTAAAAAACCTCTGAACCATTCGGGATTGAATAGTAAAGGCTCTTTTGGTAGTATCAGAGCGCCTATTATCAGGCATACCACTCCGCCCATAGTGAGAATCCCAAAAGTCGGTGTAAGTGCCTCGGCTATGAATAAAATAACGGCGATTACTAATAATAGCACACCAAACATATTCACCCCGAAAAGCCCCATACCGTATAGCGCTAAAATCAGGCATATCGCACCTATCATCTCCGGTACGTAAGTCCCGGGCGACATGAACCCAAAAATCAGCCCATATATGCCAACCATAAAGAGAATAAATGCTATTTGCGGGTTGCCAAGCAGATTTAATACAGAAGACCGCGTACTCTTCTTCTTTATGTATAACGAAGCATCCGCAGTCGCTAAAGTCCGGTTTTCACCGTCTACTTCTACGGTCATGCCATCCACGGCATTCAAAAGCTCGGTTTCGTCCCCAGCAATGAGGTCAATTATTCCTCTTTCCAGAGCTGTATTCTCATTCAGCACATCGTTATCGGTGACGAACCGCTTTGCCTGCGTGGCATTCCTACCCCTTGAAGCTGCTATGCTCTCTACATGCCCCGCGTAGAACTTTATTGTCTTATTATCCGCAGCCTTTCTGCCTTCTATACCTATCGCAACCGGCATTGCCGCACCTGTTGTCGTTCCGGGGGACATCGCTGCGATATTACCAGAAACCAGGATAAAAGCACCTGCAGATGCTGCAATCGCGCCTTTTGGCGTCACATACGTGATAACCGGCGTTTGCGCATTCAAAATCGCTTCTGTTATTTTACGTGTGGAATCCACAATTCCGCCTGGTGTATTTAGTTCGAGCAGTACCGCTTCTGCACTCATATCTTCTGCTTCTCTTAAACCTTCCACGACCTCTAAAGCTGTGCCCTCTGTAATCGTGCCTTCGATTTTCAGTACGTAAATTACGTTTTCATCGTCTTTGCTCTCGCCGCTAACGTAGGTGACAAAGGCAAGCAGCACGAGTACGATAAATATCCCATGCAAAAGTTTTTCGTTCATCCACAGAAACCCCTAATTAATATTATATCTGTATCTTATGAATATTTTATCAAGAAATGAACAATAGCTCCAAGGGTTTTCATAAGTTCGAGGATTGGGAAATTAGAGTTAGAAAGAGTAGCGGTAGAGGAAGCGGTTAAAGAATTGTTGAACAACGAGGATATATTATACAAAACGTGGAGATGGGAAACCGACTCAAAGAAAATACCACATGGAGACTCCCCTGATAAAGTGCAATCAGGATAGTTGAAAAAGAGCGATGTGTATCTTTTAATCCTTGGTACGGTCCTGAAGATGAAATTTCTTCAACGCATGTTGAATATGATACGCTCATTTTGAATTTGATAAGGCCTGCATTCTGGTCTATGTCAAAAATGACGAAAATACCGTGAAGAAAAGGGAAGATCGGTTAAAGAAGTGGTTAGAGAGGATAGCAGGTGAGATAACTTATAAAGGGAGTGCCGAGCAAAATTCATAATATCCAGTTGGTGAAAATCCAACCTGAGGAAAGGTTAGCCGCCACCTCAGAACTGAACCTTGCATCCAATCTGGTAACAGGCTGTGGTGAAGCCAGGGGGATGGGATACTGAGCCGCAACGCAAGTGAAGGGATTCCGCCCCGAAATATTTATTATCCCGGAGGCCGACGTTGTCCTTTTGACGGAAGGCCGTACTCTCATCGCCGATAGCCCTATTGGGACATGGCAAGGCGATGCGAGCCCGGCGGGGTCTAAGACCGTGGCACGGTATCAAATGGATATTATGGGAACTCGGGAGACCCAGAGTGTTCTCCTTACGGGAGTATGTGCTATCAAGC
>DAOUUS010000287.1 GCA_030668065.1 Candidatus Methanophagales archaeon | reverse complement strand
CTTCGCGCTCCTCTTTCGCAAGTGTCACGATGTATTTCTTCATATTCAATCCTCCAAGGTTAATTATGAAGAACATACATTATATCTCTTACGACTTTACATGACTGACACGACACTAGCACGATAATGTCAGATTAACCGCAGAGTTCACGGAGAACGCCGAGAATGTAGATTTTAGGTTATGGATACTGACCACCTGATACCCCCCTATTTTTCTCTGCGGTAAAGCGGGGTAAAATATTAGTTTTGAGTTCCCCTATCCCCTGCTAACCCAAAAATCTTGTGTTAATCTCGTAAAATCTCGTGGTTTCTTACCCCGCTGCTATACCTACCAATACGTTCATTTTTTTATACTAAGTCCGAACTTTCTTAAAAGAGCGATTGTATGATCATCGGAATAGACGATACCGATTCAAGGAAAGGGATGTGCACCACATATCTATGTGCCGTTTTAGTGGACGAGTTGAAAAAGCAGGGTGACGTTTCCACGCCACGATTGGTACGGTTGAATCCCTGCATCCCGTTTAAAACAAGAGGTAACGGTGCTGTATCTTTTGAGATAAGCACGGAAAAAGAAGAGCAAGTAAAAGAAGTTGTCAGAGCACGGGTAAGTGCTTTATCGGAATTAAACGAAGAGGGCACGAATCCGGGAGTTGTCTTCATCGGTGACAACGTTTTAAATACTATTAGTGACGAGCAAGAAGAGCGGTTAAAGCACTTTTACGAAACCGCAGTCCGAGACGTATTGACTTTAGAAGACGCTTATGCAATCATTTCGGATTTGCGACTCGATCATTTCGGGTTGAAGAATAAGCGAGGGCTAATAGGCGCATTAGCTGCTGTTTCTTTTTTCGTACAGCAACGAGACCAGCCCAACTGTTACGACTTTACTTACGAACTCATAGCATACAGACGGAAAGAGAGACGGGGCAAAACACGGGTTATAGACGAAGCGAGCGTGTGGAAAGCAGATGCAGCTACTTATCCACTAACCTGGGACACTGTGGACGTAGCGAATAATACTATTGTTTTCGCGCCACATTCGCCCTGTCCTGTGCTCTTTGGAATACGGGGCGACAACGAGGCAGCCATCTACAAAGCTTATGGCTTTATACACGCCGAACCCGTGGAGCGCAAAATGCTGTTCATAACTAATCAGGGCACGGATTTTCATTTGATACCGCTTGACGTGGCGACAAAAGAACAACTGCGTGAGTTCCATTCTTACGGGCTGGACGGTGTGGTCTGTACCAATCCGCGGACGGTAGAGGGGGGGCATGTGGTTTTTTCTATCGCGCTATCCGATTCCGGGACTATCGAGTGCATTACCTACGAGCCGACAAAAGGTTTCCGCAGTACTATAAAGGCGTTGCGAGTGGGTGATCTGATTAGAGTTTACGGTTCAGAGAAGAATGGCACAGTAAACATAGAGAAGATAGAGCTAAAGCAGTTGAACAACGCGGAAGAGCGTAATCCCCGCTGTGCCAAATGCGGGCGAAGTATGAAATCCGCGGGGCAATTGCAGGGCTACCGTTGTAAACGCTGCGGGACTTATCGTGCGGATAAGGACGTGGTTACTGTTAACAGAGCAATAGAAGGGGGCTTATATGAAGCGCCACCGGTTGCAAGAAGGCATTTATCAAAACCGCTGGTTCGTATGCGTGCAGCAGATAAGAATATACACCCGAGCAGATGATATGCAACTCCGAGTAAATACTAAACCTTTATATAGTCCCATACCCACTATTATTTCTAATCAATGCCTCAATAGGGGCTGAAATATTAGTGAAAGGGAAAATGGCGACACAAAAAGTAGTAGGTATAGTTACTATCGCAGTGGCGTTTGCAGTTGTTCTTGCCACTGTTGCTACGGCAAGTCCTCCGGTGCCAGCACTGACTAGCACAGCGGGGATTACAACGGTAACAAACATTGAGTGTCATGGTACGGTAAAGGAAACTGTGTCCTATCAGTCATCGATGAGTTCTGGAACTCTTAATAACACCCTCGGAAGTGGAGAGCGGGTGGGGCAGATCCAGTATGAATCTACAATGAATGCTGTTGATGGATTCATCCAGTACTCGAAGGATTTCACTTCCGATGGTTCAAGCGCACCGAATCTTGCGGTTGAAAGAAGGATAGGCTATGTAGCAGACGCTAGTAGCGGGATTTCCTGGCTGGATTCAACAGAGAATGTAGGCATGACCATAGTCTCAGAAGGTGATAGTAATAGAGCAGGTAGTGACGCGGGTGCACTCTGTGCTTTTGCTCAGGACGCTTGCATACCAGCATCATGCGTGGAT
>DAOUUS010000063.1 GCA_030668065.1 Candidatus Methanophagales archaeon | reverse complement strand
GAAGTCTACACTGTAAACCGAGAAACAGATCCTTATGAATGCGTATGTGGATACCTCTATAATGATACCGGAAAGCATTGCACTTATCTCCGAAGGTGCAAATGAATGCGCATCCGGTAACCACGTGTGAAGCGGGAAGAGTGCCATTTTTATGCTCAAGCCAACCGTGAAGAACCCAAAAGCTGCCAGCACCACCCGATTACCATACAGCGGCGGCAATAAAATAGAGAGATCATGCATGTTCAGCGTACCCGTTACCGAGTACAGAAATCCTATCCCAAGCAAGAAGAAGCAAGCACCGAGCGCACCCAACACGAGGTAAGTAAAACTCGCTTTCAACGCTATTTTGCCCCGCGATGCTATTAACGCATATGCAGATAAGGACGTTATCTCGATGAACACGTACATGTTAAAAATATCGCCGGTCAGGGTTATCCCGCACAGACCGGTAATAAGGAGTTGATAAAGGGTATAAAAAGGCACAACTTTTTCTGGCAGTTCGTGTGCTATGCTCCGCTTCGAATAGGTTACACAAATCAAAGATAAAGCCAAGAGTATGACCAATATATAAGCATTCAAAGCATCCACGACATATTCAATGCCCCAAGGAGGAGCCCAACCCCCTAGCCAGTAGGTTATAGTCCCAACAGTAAGAACATGGTGCAGGATAAAAAGGGACATAACGAATTGGACGAAAATAGTTGCAAAAGAAATGAAGAAGCAAGACTTCTTGTTTATCCAGCCTGCAATTAAAATAGTAAGTGCGGCGAAGATGGATATTGCAACCACAAGTACCGGGAAGTGCTCAACAATCAACACGTTTTTTTTATTTTCCTCCTTTATTCATACAGCTTTTCTCATCACCACATGGTGCAAAAAAAAAGCACATCTACACTGCTTTATACCGAGGAAGCGTTATGCAAAGTAGCTACTATTTACCACGTGTCACTACGCCCCGCGCTCTCTCTCCAGCTCTATTATCTCGGATTCTTCTATCGTTCCGTACTCCTCATACATCAATATGACTAAGGCAAGAGCGACTGCAGTCGTTGCGACCCCAACCACTATCGCCGTCAGGATAAGCACATGCGGTAATGGATTCACGTAAACATAGCCCTGAGCGATCATTTCTTCACTCACTATTGGCTCGGTTCCCCCTGTTATATCACCCAGCGAAATATAGAACAGAAATATAGCGGTTTGAAATATGTTCAATCCGATGATCTTCTTTATCAGATTATCCTTCGCGATCATTGCATAGAACCCGATGAGCATAAGCACAATGGAAATCCAGTAATTGTATTTCGCAAATAGTTCTTCGATTAGCCATTCCATCATTTTTAATCTTCTCCCTCCCTTTCACCTACTTCTTCCCTCTTCCACACGAGGTTAAAGAATATAGACGTGATTACAGCCATCACAGTTATCCCGATTCCTACTTCCACGAGGTCCATACCAAGAGCCCGGTTCTCCTCAAAATGATGTGTCAAAGGGATGTAGCCGTAATTGAGAAACTGCGCAGCACCATAGCTGAAGAGTATACATAGCA
The DNA here is from genome assembly GCA_030668065.1 of Candidatus Methanophagales archaeon. GTDB lineage: Archaea > Halobacteriota > Syntropharchaeia > Alkanophagales > Methanospirareceae > QENJ01. The sequence continues at coordinate 6,411 of DAOUUS010000063.1, read as the reverse complement.
GACCTACACCTGCGTAGAGATATACACCAGTACTGAAAAGCACGATATTTGCACGCTCTGAGAATCGGTTACCTGCTTTTACGATACCAAAAGCGATAACATATAAAACAAAGGAAGATGCGAATATAACACCGCCCTGGAATCCACCTCCTGGTCCGCCAGCGCCATGTATAATCACATACAACGCAAACAACTGGATGAAGGGTACCATCAGCCTCGTCATCGTCTCTACAACGATACTCCCACCTTTACCAGTTCCTGTATCAGTATCTTTCGATGGCATAGTCTATTCAGGTCTTTTACCCGTCCTCCTCAACAATAATAAAACCGCTACACCCGCGGTAAATATAACAGTGACCTCACCAAGCGTATCATAACTCCTGTAGTCCGCAAGAATATAAGTCACCATGTTCGGCACTTCTGTCTCATGCTTGCCTTCTTCTACAAACCTCATGTAAAGCGAATACCGGTAAACCCACAACTCATCCCCTTCCTTTGCAAAAAAGTAATATTTCTGCTCCTTCGGATAGAAATGCTGCTCCGTCTCCTCAGGAATAATAACTGCTTCCCATTCACCTTCTTTTAGCTTCGCAACTCCAGAAGGAAGCGGAAGCCCTACCTCCTCTATTTTATCTGTTAAACTCGCGGGGATAACGCCCTGGTTCAAATCCTCCACTAACCCCGTGGCATCCATATCGAACAATTTAACATACCTGTTAGGGGCAGAATCAGGATCGCCAAATGCCGGTATATCCTCAGCCACATAAACGAAAAGACCGCCTAAAAAGAGTACAAAAACGAGTGCTGCTACCGAGAGTTGCTTCATTTCTTTTCCCACCTCTTCGTCCGGGATAAAGCCGCGATTAAGAATGCTGTGGTTGCCCCTGCACCGACCGCAGCTTCTGTAAACGCAACATCCACCGAGTGCATCTCCACCCAGACAACCGCCATCAGGAAGCTATAAGCACATAACAGCATAATCGCACTTAAGAGGTCCCTGGTGGTTATCGCAACAATAGCAATTATCACAATCAAAAACAACAGTGCGAGATCAAGCTCAAATATCATTTCTTATTTATCTCCTTTTTTCATCCTTTTCTTTTAAGAAACTTTTTTTTATCCCTCTTCCATAAACACTTTAGCTACTTTATTTTGCATCGTCTTATCCACAGTGAGCGCATCCGCGGGTGCTTGCGCGATTGCATGCACCAGAAACTTGCCCTTCGCGGGGTCTACATTTATCGTTATTGTTCCCGGTGTTAATGTGATGGAATTAGCTAAGGTAACGAGGGCAAAGTCGCTTCTCAATGGCGTTTCAAATTCTATTATGAGCGGGTCTATCGGCATCTTCGGGTGCAGAACACGATATGTAACATCAAAGTTCGCGAGTATAATCTGCCATAACTCCCACCCAAGATATATAAAAAACCTGAAGGATTTCGAGAGAATCTTTTCCTCTTTTCCCGTCACCAGCAGGTCATGAGAAATCAAAGCGACAATCGCACTGCAAATTATACCTGCTCCGACATGTATAACATCAAGTTTACCTTCCGGTGTTATAATATATCCCGATAAAAGAAGCCAGAATAGGAACATAGCACAAAACGTTACAGCAATTCCAAAAACCTTTCCTGAGTTATCGCTCATTTTTTTTTTTACTCCTGCCCTTTTTTTTACATCCGAGGATCCCCTTTCTTCCAGGGCTTCAAACCGGTATTATAAGCCGCTTTCATTATCGCGTGTGTCGCCGTTGGATTAGCGAGGAATATGAAGCAAATTAAGAACAGCAACTTCACGGGTACTAATTGCACCGAAAGTTCGGCTCCTGGACTGTAAACGAAAATATGGTATAACAACAAACCAAAGATTATAAGGACCTCACCAAGCGTGTCGCACTTCCCGGTGGCGTGCAGCCGCGTGTAAAAATCGGGCAATCTCAGTAACCCGATTGCGCCGCTGAGCATAAAGAATACGCCCGCAGCCAGCAATATCGTCACGATTACCACGATTAGCTCGACCATATTTCACCTCGCTCTAAATATTTCGCGAATGCTAATGTGCCAATAAAATTTAAGAGTGCATAAAGAAGCGAAATGTCAAAGAATAAAGGTCTTTCAAATATGTAGCCAATAAGTACCAGAAGAACGATCGTTTTTGTCCCTATCACATTTATCGCCGCCACACGATTGAATACCTCCGGCCCGACAGTGGCTCGGTACAAAGCCAAAAATATCGTGACTACGATTAGCAATCCAACCGCTAAAAATACCGTGTCTATGTCCATCATCTTTTCGTTGGTGCTGGTTACCTCATGATTTATACTTTATGAGGTATTGAACTATGTTATAAACCCTTTATAAAAAGCTTTCGGTATTTTTCTGATATTGTAGTAAAAAATAAGATGTCAGTACAGGTATTTGAAGCGCAGAAGAAGCGAGCACTTGAGCGATTACGTATAGGGGGGGCGGACGAAGAGGCGAAGGCGATACTAGAGAAGCTAAACCGCCTCGAACGGTTCTTCACAACGAGCAGTTGCTCCGGAAGAATCGCTCTGCTTTGTATTCCCGAGATAGGTGCGAAGCGCGAGGCAGAATTTATTGGTAAGTGGCACCGACCTGTTGAGACGGGCGAGGTGCAGGACGCGATTTTTAACGCAGAACGTGATGAAATCTGGTTAATAGCACAATCACCGATATTGCACGTGGCGTGTCTGGGTTTAGATAGCGCAAAGGCATTGCTACGGATAGCGATAGAATCGGGCTTCAAATATAGCGGTATAAAGGCGATTTCACCGGATGGTTTTAAAGTGGTAGTAGAGATAATGAGCACGGAACGGATGGACGTCCCGTTAGGCGCAGACGGCGAGATGCTCTGCCCGGAATCCTACATTGAGTTCATCGTATCGAAAGCGAATTTCATGCTTGAACGCGGTAAGAAGAAGTTGAAACGGCTTTATCACGGCTTGAAAGAGCTGGAATAAATCGTTCTTTTTCCCGTTTTTAAGTAGTTCATAATTGAATCTTCATTACTCTACCGCGTCCTCAAAAAAGGAGTCATTGCAAAGCGGGTCTTCCGCCATATAATCGCCACAATGCAGATACGCCCTCACACGACAACCCCCGCATAGCTCTTTATGTTCACACGTGGCACACTGACCCTTCACCGCACGACTCCTCAGTTTGACAAATACCTCTGAATTAAGCACAGTACGAAGACTCGTTTCTCTTACATTACCTGCTTTTACATCCAGCAGCGGGCACGGTACCACATCGCCATTCGGTTTGATAGAAAGCAGACCAATACCAGCACGACAGCCCGGTACCTCGTCATAAAAGAATTCAGGTACGAAAAGCCCGGCTGCTGCCTTACGTTTCAGCACTACCCAGTACTGACATGCCTGAGTCGTGCATATTTCGAGTGCCTTACGCCGGTTCTGCTCTTCATATAACAGCGTCAGGTTCTTTGCGTACTGTTCGATCGCGAGTTCACCATCCGGTATCTTATCGTTTCCACGACCCATCGCGATATAATGGAAGAACCGGCACTGTCGCGCGCCCAAGCCCTCTGCTATATCTATAATCTCAACTGTTTCAGATTCGTTCTGTTTCATTATACAGGGGTCAACCACCAGACTCATTCCTGCTTCTATACATGCTCGCGCACCTTGCACTGCTTTTTCAAATACGCCTTTGCCTCGTATCGCATCGTGTGTCGCTTGTGTACCGTCAATAGGTATTATCACCTCGTCAATGCCCGAGTGCTTCAACCGAGCAGCAACTGATTCCGTGAGCAAAATACCGTTTGATGCAAGCACCATGCGTAAACCGTTATCTTTACCGTAAGAAATGAGTTCAAACAAGTCTTCTCGCATCAAAGGCTCGCCACCGCCGAGTGTGACGTTCGTGCCCGCACCAAAGACAGTTACTATGTCATCAATTAGATTCCGTGATTCTGATGTGCTCAGTTCGTCGTCTAATCGTGTGCCCGCCTCGTAATAGCAGTGCTTGCATACCAGGTTACACTCACGCGTGACGTTCCAGTTGATATTGTATTTGGTCATTTTTTATTATCTCAATTCCTCTAACTTTAGTTCCCAATATAGTTCCAATATAAAAAATAACCCCTGTATTAATACTTCCCGTATTTGTAGTTCAGGTAGTGCAGAGAGATGTAGCCAAAGCCAATGGCGAACATGTAAAATATGAACCGATCCAGTAATGCAACCGATGCGGCAATCGCGGAAGGTATTCCAAATGAGTGGTAAAGAGTAATCATCATAAGCTCGGTAACCCCTGCTCCTCCGGGTAAGAACAAGAAGTAACTCAGGAATATAGAGAGCGAAATTACAATCATAACTGCGAAGAACGATACGCGAAGTCCAAAAGCGGAGAACAGCACATATGTACCTGCAAATGTCAGTATCCAGCAGACAAAAGCCAGGATAATGTTCACGCTGACTTTCTTACTGTCGCGGGCAAGACCCGAGAATGTTTGTGCGAATTCACTTAGCTTCTGTGTGATGTATTCATCGAAGGCTTGTAAGGTCGTGAATTTGTTCCTGAGGCTTGAAAGAGGCCCAAAATAGTAGATTCGTGAGATAATTGCTTTGCCCTTGAAGCTCTTCCCCGCGTACTTCACCTTCAGGATGTAGCCCAGGATGGGTACACCTAGGATAAGGAACAACACGAACTCCAGCAGTATCTTCAACATCAGGGGCACGTTCCGGATGAATATAAGCACAAAAAACATGGAACATATCCCAAAGAATAGCAGGACTCCGAGACCTGTAATCCGCTCTACCAAAACCGTGGTGAGGCAAGTAGCCTTATCTGTTTTTATCCGCTTCGAGAGGAAGTACGCTTTTAGTGGTCCGCCACCTACCTGCGGTCCGGGTGTAATAAAATCCACGAAGCCACCGGCAAGAGACATGGGCAATAGCGAAAAGAAAGGCGTCTTTTTTATGCCGTTCACGAATATCTGCCATTTCAAGTTCCTTACCAGGATGGCCGAGGATTGAAACAGAACAGCTATTATAAGGTAGCGTGGATTTGCACTCAATAAAGCCGTATACAGGTTTGAGAACCCGATGTTGTATATTACCGCGATTAGAAGCACTAAAATCAGCGGGAGTGACAGATACTTGAGCTTGCTTATTTTATCCATTTTTCTGTGCTCTTCTCTTCATATAATCGCAAATGACAGGTACCCCCACGAAATCGCGTACGTAAGCATTTGTGCATTAAAGCCCGAAAATAACGGTATTAACAAATTATCGTCCATCTTGTTCACCACGGTCTCGACTATGGTCGCCGTACCAGCCATCACCACGATTATCAGCCAGGAGTCCAGGAACATGAATCCTATGGCTAAATCCACAATGAACTCAGCCATACAACCTTCCACTGCACGGTTCTTTAGCTTTGGTATCCAGGTCCTGCCGAATCTCTTGCCGAATATCGCTGCACATGTATCACCAAACGTGGTCATCAGTATAGCAGCCATAGCGATATTCTTGTCAAATACGCTGATTGCTATTATAGCACCCATTATAAAGAATACGTGCCCGGCTAATCGGTCCTTTTCCTTTTCGCGGTAAAACTGTTGAAAGAACGGTAATTTTAGCCGCAGGTCTATTCTGACGAATTCCAGCTCAAGGAATAGTATCAATAGCACCGTCAGTATCAGTAGTATCACTGTTTTCGGCAGGAAGAAGTAGGCTATGACTATCAGTACTGAAGTGACGTGCACCGTCTTCCGCTGGAGTTCCTTTTTCAAACTGAATTCTTCCATTCTTTATTTTATATTCGTTATAGACTTTCAATTATAATTAAGGATGTTTTAGTAGCAATAAACAAAATTATGAACGAACCAGTAAAAGTATTAATCATGGGCGCCGCCGGACGGGATTTTCACAACTTTAATGTCTATTACAGGGATAATCCCGCATACCGAGTAATAGCATTCACAGCCACCCAGATACCGGATATAGAAGGCAGAACATATCCCGCAGAACTGGCCGGCGGCTTATACCCGGACGGTATACCAATTTTTCATGAACAAGAACTGGTCAGTCAGATAAAAGAGCATTCGATTGATCTTGTAGTGTTCGCTTACAGCGACGTGCCTTACCGCTATGTGATGTCAAAAGGCGCCGAAGTAAATGCTGCAGGTGCTGATTTTACCATGCTGGGCCCGCATGTTACCATGCTGAGAAGCAGCGTGCCTGTAATCTGCGTATGTGCCGTGCGTACCGGCAGCGGCAAGACATCTGTAAGTAAACGGATATGCCAGCTCTTGCGAGAGCGCAACAAGAAAGTGGTAGTAGTAAGACATCCCATGCCATACGGCAAGCTTACAGAGCAAGCAGTACAGCGGTTTTCAGCCCGTGAGGACCTGGATAGTAAGGGGTGT
>DAOUUS010000171.1 GCA_030668065.1 Candidatus Methanophagales archaeon | reverse complement strand
GAATCGGGATATACTTTTTGGCCCATAGAATTCCACCATTGTCTTATACTTTCAACGGCAAACGCTGATGTGTCGTGGTCTATACCAACATTCACCCACCCTTCATTGCGCGTCTGATCGTAGACCCCGTAGGGATTTACTTTACCCAATTCCTTTATCTTAAAATCATGTGATCGCACCCTTTCTGGATCGCCTTTGCGTCAATACTCACGTCCTCCGTTTTTAAAATCCCCAACCAATTCTTTCTTTTTTGTATCTACGGAGATTACAGGTTGCCCGTTTTGCTGATATTCTTGAGTTATGTTGTTAATGTATTCAAATTGGGCATTCCGATCAGGGTGACTTTTACCTTCAATAATTTTTTTGTTCAAGTTATTTCTTTACAGCCCCTTAACTGTGTAATTGAAGAACTAAAGAGAACTCCTAAAAATGTTAGATTCGAGGTGCTTTTCCGGGCAGCCGAATTGTTTGGTTTTCTTAGTTAAAAATAATTAACATAACAGGTATCTCAGAAGAATAGGTGTGAGAGGAAATGAAAGACGAGGGAGAAGAAGAGAACGCGGTCACATTGAGAGTAGCAGAAGCGTACCATAGGGACGCAGGAAGAGGTATAGCGAGGATAGATGCAGCGACAATGCGGAAGTTGGGTCTCGTGAGCGGTGACGTAATAGAAGTAGAGGGTAAGAATACTGCCACGGGTATTGTATGGCCAGGATATTCACCCGACAACAACATGTCACTAGTACGCATAGACGGAAACATAAGGAGTAATGCAGGTGTCGCCATAGATGACCGCGTACTAGTACGGAAGACAATAGTGCAGGAAGCAAAAAGAGTTATACTTGAGCCCACGCAGCCAGTAAAAGTCGCAGGTGGTGAGCGATACCTGGCAAAGATACTGAAAGGGCGACCGATTACAAAAGGGCAGATTATAAGAGTGGAGATGCTTGGCAATCCCATCTCATTTATAGTTACAAATACGCTCCCTTCAGGTACGGTGATGCCGGACTTAAATACCGAATTTGTTCTTCGTAAGGCTCGGGAAGGGGCAACGGGTGTACCTCACATAGCTTACGAGGATATTGGCGGTTTGCAACGTGAGATAAGTCTGATCCGGGAGATGATAGAGCTGCCATTACGGCATCCCGAGCTATTCGAGCGATTGGGCATAGAGCCGCCAAAAGGTGTTCTCTTGCATGGTCCCCCGGGAACGGGAAAGACATTGATAGCAAAAGCAGTTGCGAATGAGACAGACGCCAATTTCTATTCCATTTCAGGACCCGAAATAATGAGCAAGTTTTATGGCGAGAGTGAGAAACACCTGCGTGACATTTTTGAGGACGGAAGTAAAACCGCACCTTCTATCATCTTTATTGATGAACTAGATTCCATTGCACCAAAAAGGGGCGATACAACAGGAGAAGTAGAAAGGCGCGTGGTAGCTCAGCTTCTATCCTTGATGGACGGTCTGGTTTCGCGAGGGCAGGTAGTGGTAGTTGGCGCCACGAATAGACCAAATGCGCTGGATGAAGCGTTGAGAAGAGGCGGCCGTTTTGATCGTGAGATAGAAATAGGCATACCGAACATGAATGGTCGTGATGAGATATTGCAAGTCCATACACGTGGCATGCCTCTGGCTGAAGATGTAAACCTGGAAGACCTCGCTAAATTCACGCATGGTTTTGTCGGCGCCGACCTCGCTACGTTGTGTAAAGAAGCGGCAATGCACGCGATTCGGAAAATATTACCTGAGATAGATCTAGAGAAAGAGATACCACAGGAAGTGATGGACAAGCTGGAAGTAACAAAAGAGGATTTCAGTGAAGCGTTAAAGAACACCGAACCTTCTGCACTCCGGGAAGTCTTTGTCGAAGTACCAAATGTTAAATGGGACGACATAGGCGGTATGGCACGTGCGAAACAGGAATTGAAAGAGGTTGTGGAATGGCCGCTTAAATACCCTGACGTTTTTACTCATCTGAATTCAAAACCTCCTAAAGGCATCCTTTTGTTTGGCGCGCCCGGCACCGGAAAGACGATGCTGGTGAAAGCAGTAGCGAATGAGAGTGAATCGAATTTTATAAGTATTAAAGGCCCCGAACTGCTCTCGAAATGGGTAGGTGAATCAGAGAAAGCGGTTCGTGAAATTTTTAGGAAGGCTAAACAGGCGGCACCCTGTATCATCTTCTTAGATGAGATAGATTCGATTACGCCGGTAAGAGGCGCGGGTTATGACGCTCACGTAACAGAGCGAGTGGTTTCTCAGATGTTAACCGAGATGGACGGCTTAGAGGAGTTGAAAGAGGTGATTGTTATCGGTGCTACAAACCGACCGGACCTGGTAGATTCTGCGTTACTGAGACCAGGACGGCTTGACCGGTTGATATATATCCCGCCGCCGGATAAAGAAGAGCGGGAAAAGATATTTGAAGTGCATCTGACGGGAAAGCCATTAGGTGATGACGTGGATGCCGCAGAACTTGCGGAGCTCACAGAGGGGTATGTCGGCGCGGATATAGCCGCGATAGTTAAAGAAGCCGTGATGAGTGCTTTACGAGAGTTCATCACGGAGGGGATAACGGAAACGCAAGTGAAAGAAGCGCTAAAAAATATATTAATTGGGAAGAAGCACTTTGAAACTGCTATCCATAGTGTGCGGCCAACTATAACGCCAGAACTCCGTGCTGAGTTCAGTGAAAAGGTGGAGGATTTCGTGAAATACGCCTATGCGTAACTGTGTTCACGAAACTCAAAGTATTTGGACGTATAGCCGTGGTAAAAAGGTAATAGCGTGAACGAGGACTCATCAAGAGAACATGGCATAAATAGGAGCATGGACTAGGAGAATAGAACGCTTGCGCTACCTCCTTTCTCTTTATTTTAGAAAAGGCGGGATGCGAGTTAAAATATATTTAAATGATAAGATCAAATGATATATAATAAATGAAAATCGCTTACGTATCTACTTATCTTCCTCAGCAGTGTGGGATAGCCACATATACTGAGTATCTCATCCATGGACTCCAGGAGGTGTCTCCCACGTTGGATATTAAGGTAGTTGCCGAGGAAGGTGCCGCTCCAGTCAAGCAAGAGCGATTTGAGGTAGTTCCGTGTTGGGATAGGAATACCAATTTTGTAGAACCAATCCTCAGCAATACGAAGGACGTAGATATTGTCCACATTCAACATGAATACGGCATTTACAGTTTTGATGACCGGCTGCCTGTGCTGCTTGAAAGATTGAACGAAGCTGCAAAAAGGACTATCGTTACCCTCCATTGCGTAAGACCAAGTCAATTCTCGGCAAGCGGTGATGTGGACGAGAGGTTTGCTCAGAGAATTGCTGAGCTTGCTGACGATGTTATTGTCCATCTCGAATCGCAGAAAGCGATATTAGAACGACTCAGAATACCGTCAGCGAAGATTCATATTATCCCCCATGGTACAGCGGTTAGTAATGCAGATAAGAAAGTTTCGCGGCTACGGCTAAACTTACCAGAAGAAGGTAAGATAATTACTGTATTTGGCTTTGTCAATCCATTTAAAGATCTGGATGTCTCGATTGAGGTGTTCAAGGAGATACGGGAAGAAGTCGAAGATGTGTATCTATTTATTGCAGGTGGGCTACCTCCTGACGCAACAAGAAAAGCTAAGGACTATGTTGATTTAATAAGAAAGAGAATCGAAGAACTTGACCTCACGGATAGGGTGATATTCCCAAATATGTTCTTTCCAACCGAGGAGATACCTTATATCTTTGGGGCGACAGATATTGCTTTGTTCACTCATTATCACGAAGATAGATCGGTTTCCGGCTCTATTCACCTTGCAATAGGTGCAAAGAAACCGGTTATTGCCTATCGGATGCCAAAGTTTGAGATAGTTAAACATATCAGTGACGAACTGCTTATTCTGCCCGACAACGCATCTGGAATTGCAAAAACGGCTATTCGCATTTTTAAGGATAAAGAATTTGAGCGGTATGTTCTGGATCGAACGGACGGCTACCGGAATGCGACTTCATGGCCTGTGACAGTACACAAGCATTTAAAATTGTATAGCGGTGTGGGATAAGGAAATGAGAATAGCATTGATGAGCCGCTGGAATGCCACCTGCGGCATATCTGCACATGCGGAACTCGTGGGATTGGAATGGCGGAAAAAGCATGACCTCACGGTATTTGCACCTACATTAGAATCTGCAACAGATTGGCATCACAATCCCATAGAAAAAGAGGATAAGGAGTTTGTAATACGTGGCTAT
>DAOUUS010000031.1 GCA_030668065.1 Candidatus Methanophagales archaeon | reverse complement strand
CAGAAAAGACGGCAAAGGAGATTGCTGAGTTGATTAAAGAGTTCCTGAAGGCACGAGGTCTGGAATTGTCAGAGGAAAAGACTCATATCACCCATATCGATTGTGGCTTTGACTTTTTGGGCTGGAACTTCCGCAAATACGCGGGAAAGCTTCTGATAAAGCCATCCAAGAACTCGATTGGAAATATCATCCGTAAAATCGGTGATGTGATCAAGCGAGCGAATGCACTCTAAATCTCCACGAAGGGGTTTTGTTCGTTTATTATCTTGGTCATGATGGTTTGCGCTGAAAGAGCGGGCGATAAGTAATTCATCTCCTCACCTTCCCCTCCAGCCACCCGATCTTCACTTCCCGCAGCTCCTTCTCATCAAATTCCGGTACATACGGCTTTATATCTAGCAATGGCGTACCATCACACGCATCTATACCTTTGACCCTCAATATATTACCCTCCCGCTCTATCAACTCCACAACCGAAAGCCCAATAGGATTCGGTCTTCGGGGCGACCTCGTAGTGAAAACTCCATGCGGTTTCGCATCCCACGGCGTCACAACAAGCAGCGAATGCCCTTGCGATTTATGCAGCCAATAGAGGACGACAATATGCGAAAATCCGTCTATGTCCTTCAATCCACCTGCATATTCCTCGAATACCTCTATCTCAGCAACCTGTACCGACTTGCTGGCCTGCCGCGGGCATTCTGCCAGAGTCTTATACGGACTGTGAATCACCCCGATTTGTACTGTTTCCATCGTCATGTTTTACAGCTTCTACCCCGAGTTATTCATACGCTCTAACGCATTAGAAAGAGCGTCATTCACTTCCTCCATGTGTTTCACCGCATCCAGCAACTCTTCCGAGACCACTCCGTCAAACCCCTTTGCTTTATCCGCCCAACGCTTAAACTCCTGCGCATGCCCTTTATTATGTTCTATCCAGTGCGTCAACAATATACTTAGTTTCTGCTTATCTTCTTCTTCCGTCATATTCTCGTTTCGCCTCCTATAAATTTAAAATTTAAAATGGCAATCGTAACCATTCAAATACACCTATCATCTTCAAGCTTATGTATATCATTACCACAACGAACACATATTTTAACTGTTTTGCCGGCAGTAAATGCGCTGCTCGGACGCCAACCTGAGCCATCGGCACGCTCGTTGCCGCAAGCACAAGCCATGATTCGGGATTTACATATCCTATCAGATGCCCAATCGGATAGGCACCATACACACCCGCCAGCAAGCCGTTATAGATATAGCCCGCTAAGCCGCCGATACTTGTGAATATCATAACAGCGGTTGATGTCCCAACTGCTTTGTGCATCCCGAATTTCAATACCAGCACGAATAAAGGTATCATGAGTATACCGCCGCCAATTCCGATTATACCGGTTACTATTCCAATTGGAACGCCCCACGCAGCCCATATCCATGGTTTATCTATCGGTTCTTCTTCTATAGTTGGTGTTTTCGCAGTTAACATCCATACACCACCTGCGAGTATCGCAAGACCAAAAGCCATCTTCAAAATGTGTGCAGGTAGATGTGTCGCGATAGTCGCACCAAGTACTGCCCCTACGGAACCTGTCAAGCCTAAAACGATTGCCGCGTTCCACCATACCGCCCCCTTCTTCGTATGCCCGTAAGCGCTACTGATAGCAGTTGGAAGCACCACAAACAGGTTCGTGCCGAAAGCAACCAGGATAGCCGTATTAGGGTCCATGCCCATCTCGGTATATACCCAAAACTGAACTGGCATCATGATAAAGCAACCGCCGACACCGAGGAGACCACTTGCGAATCCCACACCAATACCTGTAACCAGGAATATGATTATCGCGGTCAATATGCTTAGGGTCATCACGCATCACCGCCTCTACCTGCTGGTCCCGGTATCACCCCTACCCGCTGCTCTTGCTTTGGAATCGTCCAAAAGTGCTTCAACACTTTTAATATCTCGTTTAGTTTCAGAACCATAACTGTTAATACTTCAAATATGTTTGATGTATGTGAAAGATTACAATAGGAAAAAATAAAAAGTGCATGTGTCTCTCACACGCACGTATTTCGGTATTAAAAAATCAACGCTTAACGATTGCCACCACGCCTATTACCGCTTTGCTTGCCGCTACCATCTCGTGACTGGACATAATCATCGTCTTTACCGTTTGGTATGCCATCTCCGTCACTGTCTCGACCGTTTATGCCGATGTTGTCGCAGATACCGTCACCATCTGTGTCCACAAAAATACGGGCATCACCACGGAATCCGCGGGTACCGCGATTATCACATACGCCGTCACCGTCTTCATCTACGTATCCGGGGCGTTCACCGATGTTGTCACATACACCATCGCCGTCTGCATCCAGGTATCGTGATCCGTTTTCCGGGCCGTATCGTGCCGCAGCAACTCCGATGGAAGTCGCTACCAGCGCTGCGATTAATATTCCAGCAACCAGTTTTGTATTCATCTTATCGCTTCACCTCCTAATTTTTTTAACGTGTTCACACGACTTTATATATGTAATAACCCTATGTAAGCTTTTCTTTTCGCCCGGATTACACCCAAATCATACCCAAATCGCACCCAAATTCGTGCCGGCTTAAGGGTACACCCAAATAATAATTTGCCCGAATTGTATCATTTTCCAATGATTTTTAAGACACAGATTCACGCTGATTAGCACAGATTTAAAGTAGTTTTTTAATTTTATTCCTGTTGAGTCCTGATATTATTTCGCTTACTATTCATAAGAGATTTCTTATTCATAAACTTACCTCCTTTTCACACCACTTGAAGAACATTCCAAGCGTGTTCTCAGATCTCATTTTCCTGATAAAAGCATCATTCGGAGTTTCAAAGTATTCCAGGTCAAGTGCCCCATGGACACGGTTATTGTACCACTCTGCAAACGCATACGCAGAATCAAACCTCCACCTATGTCTTCTGTACTCCAGAAACCACCGCTTGCATAGAACTGAGTGCCCCGATTAGTATTAACCGCAGTAATCTTCACACGATATGCCATTGCTACGTCTTCTGCATGCTTAAACACACCTAGGGCATTGTCTGTGGTTGCATTGGTAAATTCACCAATAGAGAGGATCTTCCTCGATGTGTCGTCCTCGTACGCTATCACCTGAGTCCCCTCGTAGCCAAGCCAATCTGCATGCACCAATGAAAGACTGTGCTTTCTTTCATATCGGCATCTTTTACGCTTCTTCTGCTTTTTCCGATTAGGTCTCGCCAGACCCACCTCAAGCAGATGCTGATGAATCTTGTTATGCGATATATTCCGTTTGTAATGCTTCTGGATATTGTGCCTAAGTAAACGGGCACCCAAGAATGACTCATTATAGGCATCTTCAATTATCTGCGTCTCATCATCGCTAAGATGAGTTTTTGGTCTTCTTTTCTTATCAAGCATAGGATATTCCCCTGTTTCCCTATAATACTGCACCAATTGCTGTATTCTTCTTCTTGAGACACCATATATCGCTGCAACCATCCCCGTGCTTTCACCTTTGTTTATTACCTGCTTAACTGCCCATTTGATCTTTTTGTCTGTTAGTTTCACCATAAGTTTAGGTGAAGTTTCTTGACGAAATAATTTCGGGACTCTACAACCATTTTAATGATAAAAAAATTGACTACAAAAATGATTTGGAGCGTTATTAAAAGACAAGTTCCCACTCCTTGATTTCTCTTGCTGGAGTACGGAACAGATAAAAGGTTTCTTTCACCACCTGCCAAGCCAATTTGTCACTTTCGTTTATGTGGATAAAGATTTTCTACAGGCATTAAAAGATTTTCTAACAGATAAGGGCTACAATACCTATCTAAATCCACGCAAAAGTGAAACGGAAAAGTATGTGGAAAAGATGCTGACTATGTGCATGGACACAAAATCCACCTATGTCACATTATTGTAAAATGTGGTAATAGTGGTAGTAGAATACTGGACGAAAAATGATTCGCAGAACATGTTTTGAAAGAAAATGGATAACGAATAAACATAGCAAAACAAACGCAGAAAAGTTGCCTGTCTTGCTTTTTTAATTAAGTTGGGATATATAAAGACTGAAACAAAATAGAGGAGATGTGGAGAGATTAAAGGATGTTCTTCTTCCAGGAGAATTCGGTATTCTAAATAAGCTGAAGGCGATTTCACCAGAAAGTTTTTATTTATGGGCGATAGCTACTAAAGTAATGCAGGAGGATAAAAATGATAAGTTTTTGCTAACAATCCAAGATGACGAAAAAAAGAACAGTAGCCGACATAAACGCAAAGCTGAAGCGAGGAACGGCAGTAGTGATGACAGCCGAGGAGCTTTGTAACTGCGTACGTGACGGCACCGAGATAGGCTTTGAAGACGTGGACGTCGTCACTTCTGCTACTTGCAGCGTCATGAGCGGCACGTATGCCATTCTTTCTTTTCAAGTCGCCGAACGCGACACGTTTGCACGAGCTACGCACGTGTTCTTGAACGGTGTACCGGCATTCCCGGGTCCCTGTCCTAACGAACGGTTGGGCATCATTGACGCAATCGTGTATGGCACTGCTCGCCATGACGACACTTATGGCGGCGGGCATCTATTCCGGGATTTGGTCACGCAAAACGAGATAGAAGTAGAACTCGAGACCTCAGAAGGTAAGAGATTAGAGACCCGGACGACACTTGCCGAAATCACGTTTGCCAAACTCTGTAGCACACGAAACGCATTCCGGAACTACAATGCTTTTGTAAATGCAAAAACTAACGAAATAGATTCTATATTCTCGGTAGGCAAATTCAGAGGTGCATTCAAGGAACTCCATTTCGCGGGTTGCGGCGAGCTAAACCCACTGGAAAAGGACCCTGCCATGGATACTATCGGTGTGGGCACGAGAATATTGATGAACGGTGCAGAAGGTTTTGTTATCGGAACAGGGACACGGAGTTCCGCGGCAAAGCCCAATTTGATGGGAATATCAGATATGCACGAGATGCAGCCCGAGTATCTGGGCGGTTTTTGTACCTCGGCGGGTCCTGAGGTCATGACTTCATGGGCGGTGCCTATACCTGTATTGAATGACCGGATACTGGCGAACGCAAAGCGACTGGATGAGGAGATAAAGCTGACAGTCCTGGATGTTCATGATCGGCTGCCGGTGGCTGAAATAACTTATGCTGACGTCTGGCAAGATCTTTCCGTGAGGTTTGATGCGCATAAATGTAGCGAATGCGAAGACTGCCAGGTTGTAAGCGTATGCCCTATGGCAGCCTTTGACGTGCAGGCTAAGACAGTGAACGCGGATTTGTGCTGCAACTGCGGCGCATGTGTCCAGTTCTGTCCGAGTAGCGCGTTTTACTGTGAGCTCGGTTGCGTTTCTCTTTCCGGCAGAGACGTCCCGGTGACTTTGCGGCAGTCCGACAGAAAAAGAGCTGTGAAACTTGCGAATATGCAGAAACACAAGGTTTTAGACGGTGAGTTCACAATCACGGAGCCTGTGAGTAAGCTATAACCCATAAAAATAACTAAACCGTTTTTTTACAACACTTCCTCGTCTTCTAGCCGCCACATCGGATGCACGACACACAAGAATTTCAAATCGGATTTACCGGTATTTTGTATATGCTGTCTCGAATTCGGCGGGATATAAATAGCGTGACCCAAATGAACCGCGGCTGATTCGTCATTAATATAGATCCTGCCTTCGCCCTCCAGGATATAATAGACCTCAGCCGATGTTTTTAATCTATGCGGCAGCGTGGTTTCTCCCGGCTTTACTATCGCATGGGCAATACTAAAAGGGAGCTTCCGAGCTCCGTCCTCATTTGCGGGATGCAAAAGTTCACAGAGGACGGTATTATCTATCGCGGTAAAATAGTTACCGTTTTGTATGTCTCTTATAAGCATATTTCACCTCGAAGATCATTTTTCCGCCTCTTCCAGTTCCTTCTTCTTACTCAAAGTTAAATCCAGGCTATTTATTTGATAAAAATCACCGTTCAATGCAACCATTTCACCGTCTAAACCTTCAAAAGTGCCGATACCAAAGTCGCCATAAACCTGCAACTCGCCATAGGTTATTATACCGTCATAAAGTCCGTTTAGTATCGCATCAATTGTGGATACCTGTGTTAAGGTGTCATCCCGGTTTTGGTGGATATAGTAGCCCGGTAAAGACCCTGCCAATACGCCTACTGTAAGGCAGATCACACATGCAATTGCAAGCTGTATCATTGGTCTTGAGTTCATAGTTTCATAGTTCTTGCGGTATCTTTAGAGCGGGGATCTGCACGAAATCAATCGGCATGTCCGCACGAGCCACGAACGGGGGCTGCTCCCGGATTGTCACAGTACCGTGCAGGTCACGTAACGTTTCGGTCGCGAGAACAGTAAATTCCGCTGTTCGCGCTAGCTTGCCGTTCTCCCAGAGCTCTAACCTACCGGGGCCAGTCCAGCCCGTGCTCTGAACATCGGCGATCCAGCCTTCGCTCAGCATGATACCTGAACTGGCGAAACGTCCGCTGAATCCGCCTTGTTTTATTATATGGTCCGTGTATAAAATGCTCTCAGTCCATATCTTCTCGCCCAGGTACCAGCGCTCCTCTAAGTTGTCGGATGAGGACAGATCCTCGTACTCGAAGACGTAAAAGATTAAGACGTCGGGCCGGAAGTCCGTTTGGGGCATTATACAAGACTGGTTTTCCGATAGCTCCACGCAAAGGGTCAGGTCGGTGATGCTCGTCTGTGTGGTAGCCGGTCGTATTAAAGCCATGGCAGCAGCAACCGCTACAATCGCTACTGCTGCTGCTAAAATCAATATGGTTTTCTTTTCCATGAATCCCCTTCTAACCTTCATGCTATAAAAGCTTTTTGCCTGTCTTTTGTTTTACTCCTGCAAATAGAAAGGGAAAAGATGAAATAATCCGGGTAGAAGAGATGCGTAGTTGTACTCAGCCTAAAAGAATAAACAGGGGGTATAAATAAACAATCCCCCATGCACATTTTTTATTTTTTGTGTTCACTTCTTCCTTCTTCGCATCAAATACGCAACTGCTAACAGTCCCGCAACTGCGAATACCGCCTCGAAGCCTGGTATTCCCGGTTTCTCCGGTTCGGGTACTGGCGTTGGTGCTGGTCTTGACGTTGGTGCTGGTTCTGGCGTTGGTACCAGTTTCGGTGTTGCCTGTGGTTTCACCGCCGGTTTTGGTATTACCTTTCCTGCTATTGATGCCAGGCATGCAATACAGGTAGGATCCGGATCGCATGGATCGTACGGGTCAGTACCCATAATTATTTCATCTATGTCTCCGTAACCATCGCCGTCTGTATCACATGGTCCGCTACTGCCGCCGCCACCGCCACCTCTTCTCGGTGCTGGTGTTGGTGTTGGCGTTGGTTTTATCGTTGGATCACCAAACGCAGCAATCTGACTGAAAGTCGTGAGGTTCGCATAGACGTAGTTCTCGGCCGTGTTCACTCCGCTTCCCGGAATCTCTGCCCAATCAGTATCAGTCCAGCGATACCGCCTCAAACTGGATTCTTCTACGTTTGTAACGTCTGCATCGCTGTAGCTAATATTCAACAATATCCAGGAATCCGCGGATACGTTTGTTACGTTCACGTATTTTCCGATATTTACTTTCCCTGCTGGATCGGGTTCTGGTGCCGTTACCGCATTTATCTTGATTCCATGCTCGTATATAAACGAGATTGTAGTTGGGATTATTGTAAAATCTTCGATATTGTTGTCATGCGTATTTTCTTTAGAGTAGAAGTCGTTAGTGTTGCCTGATGCGGTGTTGTTCGTCAGCGTGTTGTTGTTTGAACGCTCCAGTCGGAAGCCGTCATCTTTGTTTGAGTCCGCGGTGTTGTTAGACAGCGTGTTGTTGCTCGAAAAATGCAGGTGGATGCCTTGGTTGTTTTCCGATGCGTTGTTACCACTGAGAGTGTTGTTGCTCGAAGAATACAATCGGATGCCGTCATCGTTGTTTGAGTTCGCGGTGTTGTCTTTCACCGTGTTGCTACTTGAAGACGACAGGTCGATACCGCAGTCGTTACCTGACGCAGTGTTACCGGTGATGTTGTTGCTGCCCGAAGATATTAGGCGGATGCCATACCAGTTGTTCGAGTTAGCGGTGTTGCCAGTGATTAGGTTGTGGGTATTGTTGGAATGACTCAAGTAGATACCACCGTAGTTGTTATCCGACGCGATGTTGCAAGTGATGTTGTTGTGACTTGAATACGAGAGCCGGATGCCGTCACCGTTACCTGATGCGACATTGCCAGTGATGTTGTTGTTACTTGAAGATACTAGGCGGATGCCGTCACCGCTACCTGATGCAACATTGCCAGTGATGTTGCTGCCACTCGAAGAATACAGGTGTATGCCGTAGCCATTGTCCGATGCTGTGACGTTTTCTATCCTTGAATTGTTTGTGTATGCAAACAGTACCCCTTCAATATTATTTGTTAATGTTAAATCGCTCACTGTTATATTTGTGGAGTTTACAATTCCCACAAAGCCAGCATCGTCTGGCACCTGCTTGTTTTGCTGATCAACCCAATAGTAAATTGGTTTTCCATCCACTAAGTTGCTTGTATCTATGTTCTGGGTGAAATGAGAAAGATTGCCACCATAAACATAAGTGTTATAGACATTTCCCGAAATTATGTTGCCGGTGAGACTGTTGTTGCTCGAACCGCGCAGGACGATGCCGTATTTGTTACCCGATGCAGTGTTGTCGGTGAGCGCGTTGTTGCTCGAAAACTCCAGCCAGATGCTTCCGCCATTACCCGATACGGTGTTGCCAGTGAGACTGTTGTCACTCGAAAAACCTAAGGAGATGCCACAGTAGTCGTTACCCGATACAGTGTTATCAGTGAAGCTGTTGTTGCTCGAATAAAATATAAGGATACCGTAGTCGTTACTCGATACCGTGTTGCCAATAAGGCTGTTGTTGCTCGAAGAATCCAGGTAGATGCCGTAGTAGTTTGAGTTCACTGAGTTGTTCAGGATGTTGTTGTTACTCGAAGAATCCAGATAGATGCCTAAGTTGTAATTCGAGTTCACAATGTTGTCCATGAGCGTGTTGTAGTGTGAATGAATAAGGTAAATGCAACGGCCATTGTTTGTCGTAGCCACGTTTTCAATCCTTGAATTGTTTGTGTAGGCAAACAGCACTCCTATACTTTTATTCGTTAATGTCAAATTCCGCACTGTTATATTAGTGGAATTTACTATTACCACAAAACCTGCATCCTTCGGTATTTCTTTGTCCCGTTCATTAACTAAGTAATAGATCGGTAATCCATCTACCGTGTTGCTCGTGTCTATGTTCTGGCAGTAATGGTAAATATCTGTTCCACTAATACCGAAGTTGTTGCGCTTACTTCCAGACATCGTGTTATTCATGAGTGTGGTGTTACTTGAAGACCTCAGCTCGATACCGTTGTTATTCGAGCTTACGGTGTTGTCCATAAGCGTATTGTCATCGCTCTGATGTTCCAAATAGATGCCGTCACCGTTATTAGAGGCTTTATTGTTACTTAGCGTGTTGTTATTCGAATCGCTTAAGTAAATGCTACTTTCAAAATTCGAGTTCAGAGTATTGTTTGCCATCACATTATTGTTTGATTCCAAAACTAAATAGATGCCACACCAGTTATCTGATATATTATTGTTGATTATACTATTGTTACTCGAACCGTGTGAATATATCGCATTCCAATGGTTCGAGTTCAGGGTGTTGTTCGCCAGCACGTTGTTATCCGATTCGTTCAGGTGGATGCCATACCGGTTATCAGATACATTATTATTGGAGATATTGCAATGTTTCGCATTATACAAATATATCCCTGCCCCTACCCAGTCAGTCGCACCTTTAACCGTAAATCCACTTATGTTCACGTAATCCGCAGTTACTTCAAAGACCGGTTCTTTTGAATCTAATGCGGTCACAATCGTATCAGCAGGATTTCCGGATGTTGATTTGATAGTCAATGACTTGTTCACTTTCACGTTTTCGGTATACGTACCGGGATCAACAGTAATCGTATGCCCATCCGTTGTGTCAGGATCATCAATCGCTGCTTGAATTGAGGGGTAGTTCTTGTCCGTGTCGAGGTTGTGAACCGGTAACGCTTTACCTGCGGAAACCAGCGGAATATAATCTCCGCCTGTCTGAATATCACCAAAACAATTATACGGCAGCATGGTATCACCAAGTCCATCACCATCCTTGTCGGCTCCCTCATAATCCGACCAGTAGTTACCGCTGAGATAAGGTCCGCCGATGATATTCATGCCCGCTGTTTTTGTGATATTCCAGGTATTGTCGCCGTTATCGTAAGCGTTGTTCGTATTGTCGAAATAGTTGTTGTAGATTAGGTTGTTAGATACAGATTCAAAATACATGCCATAAACATTTGACAAAATGTTGTTATTTCGAATAGTATTATTAGCAGGATTTCCTCCACTAGCATTAGTAAACCAGATCCCTTTTTGATTGGAATATAGGCTGTTATATTCAATGACATTGTAGTTGTTTGCGTGGTTCAAACTTATTGCACCATAAATAGAAGTATTAAAAATAGCGTTACTATGGAGCGAATTATAACAAGATTTTTAAAATAAAATTCCCGCGTCAGAACCGCTTATTGTGTTATTCTTATAAGTGTTATTATCCGAAAAGCTAGAGTATATTCCACATTCTCCTGTTGACTCGATTGTATTATTTTGGATTAAAATATAATTGGAAGACACAAGGTG